>JBGOVH010000209.1:0-5369 GCA_041478005.1 Terriglobia bacterium
ACTTCTTCAAAAGGCTTTGCAGGGTAACTCCACAGATGAGATAAAATGAATTACCCTTTCAAATTCGACTGGGTGGGTCTCTGCAAGGAATGTGAACAAGCAAGGGTCATTCAGAGCGATAAAGGGTCATTGTTCTACTACTGTTTGCTGTCAGAAAGGACACCGGAATTCCCAAAATATCCGCGGCTGCCTGTTCTGCAATGTCACGGCTTTAAGCCTTTGTCGACTGGAACTACTGAACTACACTCAAATTCTTGATGTAGTCGAGCTTCGGAAAATGACTTTTCAGGTAACTATTTCCCTGCGACTGGATCAATCCTTGACTTGGGCCCATACCGCGCGGTGCACCCTCGCCATACTCTTTGTACAAGTTATCTACCACTGTCATCCCTTCAATGACCTTTCCAAAAGGGGCAAATCCACTTTTGTCAAGCATGGTGTTGTCGGCGAAATTAATGAATAGCTGGGTGGTGCGAGTATTAGGTCCGGCTGTGGCAAAAGAGATGGTCCCGTGTTTGTTGGATTCCTTAACAGGGTCATCGCTAATGGTTGCAGGGTCCCACTTGGTATTGATTTTCGGATCCCCGCTAATTCCAAACTGGGCCATGAACCCATCGATCACTCGGAAGAAAGCCAGATCGTTATAGAAACCAATCTTCACCAGGTTGTAGAAACGATCCGCTCCCTGCGGTGCCCAGGATCGCGTTACTTGCAGAACAAAGTTCCCTTTAGTCGTTTCAAACTTCACCTTGAATTGTTCAGGGGCTTTGGCTTTAGCCAAAGAAGGATCTAACAGTGCGGGGTTAGGACCGGCCGGCTTTGGCTTGGCGATAGGGGCAGATTTGGGCGGAGCTTTAGCTTCGGAAGGCTTCTCCAGTTTGGCCTCTTCCTTGGGTTTTGACGTCTCCGTGGCTTCTGACGGCTTGCCAGGCTCTAAAGGTGTTGGTTCTTGTTTTGTCTCTTGAGGGGCAGGAGGCGGAGTCACCTGGCTCTTTTCAGAGGGAGCAGTCGGCTGCTGAGGCTGCTGACCGCCACCACAACCCGCCTGGATCCACAGAAAAGCAGCCAGCAGAATAAATAGAAGCGTACGAGTTCTTATCATCTTTTGTCTCCAAAACTCAAAGAATTGAATGTGAACAGCATCAACAATAGTTGTGCATGTTGTGATCAACATTGTGTCATCCTCGCTGCTTTCTCTTTCGATGCACCTCAAGGAGATAATACGGACCGGGTTCATACCGTCCTTGGCTGATCTTGATACACGTCTTGTAGGCATCTTCCAACTGCGGAATCAAACAGTATCGATTGACTGCGAAATCATCGGCCCCGTGGTTGCACGACAGCGGTGAACATTCAAAATGCGAACCTGCGGATCTGCAGACTGGATCATAACCAAGAAACTCGTAAGAAAACAGTTCGGCTTTCATATGGAGTGGAATCTCAAACGGGGCTACTTGCCCCAGTTCGAATTTGACCGGGTACATCCTGTAAGCATAGAGATCAAACGACTGGGAATTCTTCGAAATAATACTTCGTGCAAGAGCCTCAGAATCGTAAAAGCCGAGCTCGTTGTGCTTCCATTGCTCAATCCAATGATCCGGCCCTTTCGAAATGCATGCGCTCACGCTGCAGATTTCCTGCACAATTCTATTTTTCAACCAATCAAGCTTCTGTTCAGTTATTTTGGGAAAGAAGCCGACCAGCACCGGAGGAGGATTTTCCATTTTGGCTCGATGCACAAAAAGGCCGTTCCCTACACCCGAAGAAGATTGTTGCGCGGCCCAACCGGAGTGTCGACACGCCATCGACAGGCTTTGTAAGGCTCATCAGAATCTCTAGTTGGGAACCGCGTACTTACTGATTCTCCTGTTTCTGAATATCCACCAATATAAGGTCCCGTTTATTGCGATGATCAAGAATCCGCCTACAGGCTCGGCAGCTCCGCCAGCCGGACCTAGTAACGGAACCAGGTAGTGCAAACCCGTCATGATACCCAGCCAAACCAGCCTGCCCGCTAAGCCATTTTTCCAGGAGTGTGAAAGGACAACTCCATGCGGAGAACTGATTAAGAGCAACCCAACCCATGGCTGGAACGTGCAGCCACACCAGATGTTGCCATCGCGAACCGAGCAACCCACCCAACAGGGCGAAGAAAATGAAGGCTAGATGGAGGACGACGACAAAATCTCTCAGAAGGCTAAAGCGCATTTTTGCGGAAAATACCAGCTAGGCAAGGGCTTCGCCCCTGATATCCTGGCAGAACTGGGTGGAACGCGGACCCGTCGCGCGTTGATGGAGCGTGCGCGGAGGCCCGCTCCACCCGAAGCAACAATGGAACGAGAACAAGATTCTCGTTTCACCCAACATAACGGCCAAGCGCAATAGACATCACTTGGCAGTGCTTCGCTGTTCACGAATGGTTCTGGCGACCGTTCCAACAGGGGCGATCCACAAACCGTTGGCGGAATCACGAACATAGGGGAGCAGTTTCTCCAGCATGGCTACACGTGTTGTCTGTTGGCCCTCCAGGGCCATCTCATGCCCGGCCAGGACAACCCACTGTCCCGTCTCCTTACCTTTCTCCAACACGGGAAGGATCTGTTCAAAATCCTTCCCATCCATCTCCAGGCCGGTCACCTGGGCAAGGTCACAGAATCCTGCATCATTCGGCGCCTCATCGAGCCAACCGCGCCCAGCCACGAACAATCCAGCCACAAGCGGAACATAGCTTCTAGTATCCAGCCCGCGGCCGACGAATTTCTGACCGCAGGGATACGCAAATGTTTCAGGAGTCACTCCTAGCAGTTCTTTGATGCGCCGATTTGCCTCTACAAGCTCATGGCGCATCATCTCCAGCGTGTACTCCTCCAGCGCCTTCTGCCTGGACCAGGAGAAGTTGCCAGTGCAGGGATGGTTTAGGGAGTGATTCCCGATCTCATGCCCGCTAGCCACAGCTTTCTTCCAGCCCGCCAGCCGCTGCTCTACACTCGAAGGGACAACGAAGAAGGTGGCCTTGACGCTGTACCGATCGAGCAGGGCGGTTCCCATATCAACCTGGCTCAGACGAGCATCATCAAAGCTCAGACTCAATGCGGCGCGCTTCCCCTCAGGCCACGTGATAGCAGCCGTTGCTTGTTGAGCCATTGCAGTTCTTCCCAACACGAGGACAAGGAGAAGAATCTGTATTGGGTGATGCATGGTCATCGTATTCATCCTCAGAGCTGACTACTTATATGCAATTGCTGCGCTACAAGGTCCAGCCAGATGCAAAACTTCATAACTTCTAAAACCCGCTTCCTGACACCAGTTCCAAAAGTCTACACCTGTAAAATCAAATGCGTCGCCAAATTCGATCAACATATTTAAAGACATCAACAAACCGAATACATTTTTCCGCCGGGCATCGTCGATGAGATTTTCGATTGCAACAAACGCTCCGTTCTCGGGTAATGCCTCGTAGGCAAGACGAATCAGATGCTTTTTTTTCTCCAAATTCCAATCATGCAGGATCATCCCCATGGTGACAACATCCGCCTTAGGTAGCGAGTCTCTGAAAAAATCACCCGATCGTATTTGAATTCTGTCTGATAACCCCTCTCTTTCAACTGTCTTCGTCGCGATAGGTTTTACTTGAGGTAAATCGAAGCTGATACATTGCATGTGCGGGTGTTGCTTGGCGACGAGTGTGGACAGCAGACCTGAGGCGCCACCTATGTCACAGAGGTCTTGTATCTGGAAAAATCGAACCTCTCAGCAAACGCCTGAAAGTTTCCGTGAGAAAGGCCTGTCATCGCCCCTATGAATTGCTCAAGTCGGGGGAGGTCCTCATACAGCACCTCGAACATGGGCTTTTGACCATGCTTGATTTCATTCTGCGGCTTCCCCGTCTTTAGTGCTAGCCCAAGGTCACTCCAGAATTTGAATAGGCGCTCGTTACACATCTCGAGAATGCCGCCGATGTAGGTTGCTCCATTCTTGTCCAGGAACTGGGCCGTGGCTTCGGTATTACGATAGCGCCCGTCCGGGCCATCACCCTCTCTATCCAGAAAACCAAGCGCGACCAGCGTGTCAAAAAAATCCCAAATTCCACGTGGATGGAGGTCTAGCGCCTTTCCAAGCTCCTCTCCAGTCATCGCACGGCCCCCCAGTGTCGTGAAAACTTCCAGTTCAACCGCTGTCAAGAGTACTTTGGATCCCCAAAAACCAAAACCCACTTCCAGAATGCGTGACGGGTCTTGCGTAGTGCTCATGAGGTTCTCCTTCCATTTTTCATGACGTAAAGCGAGTTTTTAGTCTACAAACCTTGCCTGGCTGGTCCGACACTCCCCGCCACGATTTCGGCTTTGAAGTAGTTTTCTCCCCGCACGGGTGCTCCCGCCAACCGGCGCAGCATCGCGATCTGGCCTACGTGCGTAAGTGCATCCGCAATGGGCCCCTGAAACAGCCTCTCCGCCGAAAAGCCGAGCGGTGCGTCAGAAGCTAGATAGACATCCAGTTGCTGAAGTGCAGAGAAGAAGTGTGTAACCTCCTGCTCCCAGGGCTGAGGCGGCGAGTCGTTCCAAATATGCTGGCCTTTCGCAAGCCCGAGCGCCCAGTCCAGAAGGTCTCCAATGTGTGCCAGGATCTCGACTGGAGTACGTGTTTTGTCGCCAATCCTTACTGTTCCAAACTCGGCTGGTGCTTCGCGGAGGGTCTTTCCTCCACGATAAGCCAGCGTCGCCACGGTGTGTCGTAACAGTTCCCTCTTAGGGTCCACACTAGCATTCATCTGGCTCTCCTTCCCAAGCTCGCTTGAACAGCCGCCTAACGTCCAAGTTGACTAGATGAGCGTTCTCTAAGCATGGCTGGGCTCTCCAGAACAACCCGAACGCACAAGGCGCCACGGTCCCGTCAAGGTTCTCCGCCCTCCCTGACGGTCGGGCTACTGAACGGCACGGAGGCCAGGTCAGTAGCCCGACCGTCAGGGAGGGCCAAATCGCCGTTCAATCACTTCCTAACTATGGCTTGTGTGATTCTCAGGAATCTCTTGACCAAACTGGAGTAAGTGTCCGTTGTTGTCATAGATGGCACGCGCAAGAATGGCTTGACACGCTACTTGTTGAGACCCGCGACGACAACTGCTATTAGAACAACTCCAACCGTGTCGAAAATGATCTGTTTGCACACCACGGCCCCGGGCATCGGCTGTACCGAGTAGTAGATCAGAAACTTCGAGATGATCAGCAGTACCGCGATCGCGAGCCCATAGCGGACACCCTGAACCCAAAATGGCTTGTCTTCTTTTCCCTTGAGATAGATCCAAACGAAGGCAATTGCCGTAAAGACATGCGCGAGCAGCATGTATGGGAAGTACTTCGGTTGTTCCTCCT
>JBGOVH010000549.1:0-2905 GCA_041478005.1 Terriglobia bacterium
AAGCGAGACTATCACTGAGATTGGACACGGTTTGAGTTAACTCGAAAAATTGGTTTTTCTGAATTAATGGAGATAGCTCAAAAGGTTACTCTTCGCAGATTGCCCATGGTCAAGCCTGCTAAATTTCTAGACCGAATTCACTTTCGGGATTCCTATCTGGCGACGCGTGGAGCTAAGGCTGAAAAGATCCTTAAGGTCTTGCGCAAACATAAGGCAGAGTTATCGCATGCTTCTTTAGCAGACATTGGATGCAGCCGAGGGCACATTACTCAGCGCTTGACCGAGGAGTTCGACTTTGTGGTGGGTCTCGACCTCGATGATGAAGATCGACATCTGGCTTCTGAGTTTCATTTCATTCAAGCTGACGGCTGTTCTCTTCCTCTGGCCTCCGCAACTTTCGATGTTGTCTTACTCAATCATATTGTGGAGCATGTCTCGTCACCTCAACGATTATTAGACGAAGTCTGGCGCGTCCTGAAAGCAGACGGTGTCTGTTATCTTGCCTGTCCCAATCGTCTCAGTCCTGTTGAGCCCCATTACCGTTTGCCACTTCTGTCCTGGTTGCCTCGCCCTCTGGCAAATGCTTATGTGCGACTGGCAGGCCGTGGAGAACGTTATCTCGACAATTCACCGACCTACTGGGGTTTGAGAAAATTGACAAGGAAATTTCATGTTCTTGATCAGACTCGCCTTATCTTGAAGAACCCCGATGAATACTTGAATAATGATCCGAGCCTGAAGAAACAAGCCGGATGGCTTCGATGGTTTCCGGAATGGATACTTAGGATGCTGGTCCCCTTCTTCCCGGTCTGGGTATTGATTCTCAAAAAGGAAGCAAATTCCAGCCAATGACAGGTAATCCCACGCTAGCTTATCTTTATCGCCGCTTTCTTGCCGGAAGGCTATTGGAGGGGCTTCCAGGGCGATTCCTGGAAATCGGTGTAGGAAGCGGGTGCTTTTATGATGAATTGGCCCGGCGCGGGTTTTCAGGAATTTGCCTGGACCTGAATTCAGACCTTGTTCGAGAACACCAGTCAAGCTCGACTTTAAAAACCAATCAGATTGAATTTCGAACAGCCAATTTCTTCTCGATCCAGGACCAATTTAACCTGGTAGTGGCCTTTGAGGTCCTCGAACATTACGAAGAAGACCGGCTCTGTCTTGAGAAATGGATGAGCTTGTTGAAGCCCGAAGGGACGTTGATCTTTTCAGTTCCTGCACACATGAGACAATGGACCGCAAACGATACTCGTGCCGGGCATGCGCGGCGTTATGAAAGACCCGAACTGATGAAGAAGTTGCTAGGATCTGGTTTCCTGGTTGAGAATTTTTGGTGTTATGGTTTCCCCGTTCTTAACTTTACCTACCCTCTATCATCCCCTCTTTCTGGGAAGAGCAAAATTGAAAGCAAGCCTGCGGACGCACGTGCGAACTCTGGTCCAAACCTCATGGCACTTTGCTCCAACGAAACACTTGTACAGCACGGTGATCAGTCGTCGCTGTCCAACGATCCACTCATGACCGATTTCCAGCGAACCTCACAAAGCGGGACTCGCCGATTCCCTGCCCTTTCCAAATGGCTGCTTCACGAAGCAGTCTGGTTTCCATTCCTCCATTTGCAGAGAGCAACCTTGAATGGCGACCTCGGAACAGGCTACATCGTGAAGGGCAGGAAACGTAAACAAGCCTAATTCCGAAATTGAATGGGAATTGTTAACGCACAACGAAATGAATTTTTCGGCTGAGGTTTTCTTGCGAAGCGTGATCGCTCAAATCGACCTCCAGCTCGTAATCGTTCTTGGGAAATGCGCTTAGCGGGACTTCCAAATAAGAAGTAATGACCCCGTTGGCTCCATCGTCAAACTGAGTCAGCTGGAGGTTGGCGGCCTCACGGAAGCGTTCCCCATCCTTAAGAAAGATCAGGGAAGCGGTGAGGTCGGGAGATGATTTCTTGATCGGAGAGACATAGACCTGGAAAAAGATGTAAAGCGCGTCTTTAGGCGAAAAGACACGAGCCACATTGGGTACAATGCGGTGCTGTTCCACGATGAATGGGTCTGGAGAATCAGGTCCGTATTGGCGAAGATCTCCAGTGGCGGCAAGTTTCTTTACGGCATCGTTCTTCTGGTTGGCCGGCTCAAGACGATTGCTCAGAATGATGGAAGACATCGAAAGCTTTTCCCTACCGAAATCTGGCACGGGTAGAGCCTGTTCAAAGGTGCTGAGCTTGCCTGTCATGTTCTCCCGCAACAAGAATTTCAATTCATACTTCCCTGGCTTTAGATAGAAACCAGTCTGATATTGAATTTCTCCTGATGAGATTCTTCTGAAGGATTCTGAATCGAGATTGACCCGAATGGTATCTCGGACAGCACTGACAACGCTGTTTTTGGAGCCTTTCACCTGTCCAATGAAATCGAATTCGGCTTGGGCCTTTTTCCCTTTTTGCAGGAACGGGATGTCAGCTGCCGTAAACTTCAATGACACCGGCACAAAGACCTGGCGATCATCGGCTCGCACATAGTATGTAGCAACCAGGAAGGGGATTTCAGAGAAGGGACGTTCTGTTGCCACTGCCTCTTCCAACTGTCGTTCTTTATCCGATTTGCTGTACTGAGTGAAGGATTTGGGAGCGTAGTAACCAGTCCGATGTTTAAGACGATACCCCGGGACATTCACGGCGACCTTGATGTGCCTGTAATGACCATCCCTCTTAAGGTTCGAGGAATTATAGCCGAGCATATAGTAGCTGCTAGAGTCCTCTCGAACCGCTTGGAAGACTCGGCCCAGATCATTGCTATCCAGCAAGGCTTTACCTCCCGTGTCCAGGGCCAAAGAAGTTAGTGTCTCTTGGGAGTTAGCCATGGAAGCAAACTGGTCGCGAATCGCGCGGCCGCTATAGTTA
>JBGOVH010000163.1:0-6042 GCA_041478005.1 Terriglobia bacterium
ACATTGTCGGGACAGCACTTTGCAGCAAATACGCCGCAGAAGGGATGAAGAAGAACGGTAAAGGGGCTATTGTGAATCTGGGATCCATCTCCAGTTTTGTTGCGCAGCCTGAATTCCTCACCTACAGCACTACCAAGGCTGCCATTCTTCAAATGACAAAAAATATGGCCTTGGACCTGGCCCCTTTTAACATCCGGGTCAATTGTGTCTGTCCCGGGACGATCCTAACCTCGGCTTCTTACAAGCACATGGAAAAGGTGGGAATGACGGTGGAGCAATTTGTGGCGGAAGAGGCGCCAAAGCATCTTCTCAACCGCGTCGGAGATCCGCTCGAAGTTGCATATGCCATTCTCTTTCTAGCTTCTGACGAAGCCTCCTTCATCACCGCCACTCACTTGATGGTGGATGGAGGCTTTGTTGCGAGGTAATCTGTGGTGAATAGACCCAACTTTTTAATCGTGCTCGTCGTCGTTCGAGTCTTCTCAGACAATGGGTCTAGGTGCGTCAGGCGCAATTTACCATTGGGCACCACGTTCTAGAAATGCAAGGAGCGTTCGTCAGATTCTCAACAACCCCCTCACCCTTCCCTCTCCCCCGCTTGAACGTGGGGGAGAGGGAGAAAGTCGTTGGAAGCTGACCCAGGGTTCCGCTACGGGACCTCCGTCCCTTCGCTCCACCTGGGCTATCGATATTACGCCCCTACAGGGCTGCCGCATACTTCCCCTCGCTAGGGTATCGTTGGCCACGCTTGATTAGAACCTATGGCTTAACAAGGAGGAACCCTATGAAAATCACCGAAGTTCGCACCCGGGTTGTTGAATGGAAAGGTCCGGTCACCCCGCCACAGCCTCACTACTGCACCAATCCCATTGATCTTCTCGATTTGCCCGTGGATACCATGGGCTCATTCCGTTTTCACAGTTGGTTAATTGTGGAGTTGGCCAGTGACAGCGGTCTGGTGGGCATTGGCAACGCAGCCCTGTCGCCACTGGTCACCAAACAAGTCATTGATCTCTATTTGAAGCCGATTCTGCTTGGCGCCAATCCCTTTGACTCTGAATTTCTCTGGCAACATATGTACCGCAAGACCATGGCCTTCGGGAGAAAGGGCATCGGCATGGTCGCCATCAGTGCTGTCGACATTGCCATTTGGGACCTGCTGGGGAAAGCCACCCACCAGCCTGTTTTTCGCCTTCTCGGAGGCAAAACCAAACCCAGCATCCCGGTCTATGCTAGCCGGCTGTACAGCCAGAAACTGGAAGACCTGGCCAAAGAAGCAAAGCAATATAAAGAAGAAGGTTATCGGGCCATGAAACTGAGATTTGGATGGGGACCGGTGGATGGAGCGGCAGGAATGCAACGCAACGTAGAGCTGGTTCGTACGGCCCGGGAAGTGATCGGATACGAGATTGACCTCATGGCCGATGCCTACATGGGGTGGACACTCGATTATGCTCGCCGGATGATTCCTCTCCTCGAACCCTATCATCTACGCTGGCTGGAGGAGCCCGTGATTCCGGATGACATCGGCGGCTATGCTGCCCTCAAAGCGATGAACCGAGTTCCCATTGCGGGAGGAGAACATGAATTTACCTTGCATGGCGTACGCGAACTCCTCGATGCCAAAGCCGTGGACTACATCCAGGTGGACACCAACCGCGTAGGAGGCATCACTCAGGCCCAAAAGATCTCCGCTTTGGCCGAAGCTTATTCTGTCCCTTATATCCCGCACGCCGGCCAGATGCACAACTTTCACATCGTGATGTCGAGCTTCAATTCTCCAATGGCCGAGTTTTTCCCGGTCGAAGGCGTCAACGTGGGTAATGAACTGTTCTGGTATATCTTTAAAGGGGAGCCGACACCGAAGAACGGAACCATCGAGCTGGATGAGAATCTTCCTGGACTGGGGATCACGATTAATGAAGAGGCGTTAAAGCAGTTTGTGATCGTCGAATGAAAAGGCCTCAAAAAAGTGAGCCGGGAATGAACGCGAATAAACGCGGAAAGCAAATCCGACAGACAGATGAATGAACCGTGGAAAACAAGAAAGAAGAAACAGGAAGCGGTCCTTTATGCAATTGGTGTTTATTCGCATTCGTCCGCGGATGGTTCTTCGGTGGTTGATCTTAGTGGGTGGAGGATTGAGGGGCTGAAATGGTGAGCTCGAAGGGTCGCGTAGCTGCCCAACGATCGCCTACTCGGGTTTGCACGGAAAGACGAAAGGTTCCCACTGCGGTATCCGATGCGGCGTCAAGGCTCAGGGTAACCAGGTCTCCTTGGCGTCCTAAGACCTTATAGGTCACACCAGCTGGGAGATTCATGACCTGGATCACGGAGTCTTCCGGAACCTTCTCGGTCTTCACTTCAAGCGTTGCCGACGTTCCTCGGTTCAGGCTTAGGCTGCGCTCCTGAGTGGAAAGCCGAGCTTGAAAAGGTTCGACCACCGTCATGGAGATTTGAGGCAGGGGGCGCCGGATAAAATTCCACGCATCCAGCAACGGTCCCATAATGAGCGTATTCTGCGCCTGAACGAGTTGTTGTCCTGAGCTGGATTTTTCTGCGGCCGGCACCCCGTAAACTTGAAGGGAGTAGTCGCCCGGCGGCATTGACTCGGGCGCTTGGATGGCAAACGCGATCTCGGGAATAATCATATCCGCCCCATCCGCATTGGGCTCAAACCGCTGGTCAGCCCTGAATTGGCCGCGCAGCGGCTTGATGCCACGGGGCAGCCCATCGAACCAGACAGTCACCTCTCCCTCGAAGCCAGCTTCGCGGATCAAATGGACCTTGATCTCGTTCAAAGCGCCCCGTGCCACCGTGAAATTTTCAGGTGTCGTGAATAACTGAAATCCCGGTTTCTCACGCTTTACTTTCAAACGATACTGGTAACTGGGTCCTCCGCCTCCCACGCGGTCTTTCACGGCCAGAATCAGCGGTCCGTCGTGCAATGGCGTGTAGAACAGACTGCTGTCGGGGTTGCCGATCAATGTCCCTTGTCCTGCCACGACATCATCATTTTCGGCCAACGTTTTGCCCATCGCATCGCGCAGTTGTAACACTGTGTCAAGGTGCGGACCACCCAGCTGAGCAGCGAGTGTCCAAAAATGAAGAGGCTGGCCCGCCACAGCGTTGATCTTGTAAGTATCCTCTTCTGCAGGGCGCCCAATCACTCCGTTGATGGCAAGTTCGTGGTCTATCGAGAAGCTCGCAGGGACTCTGGCTTCGTCCCACTCTTCAATATCAGTGAGTTCAACGATGATCCCATCCGAAATTCCTCGGGAACCCTCACCCCACAGTCGCCACAGCCCGGCATGAGACCCCGCTGGAATTGCAAAGTCCACTTTCAAAGAATCCGGCTTCAGACTGGCTATCTTTCCATAGATACGAGGCTGCTGGTCAGATCCAGAAGGGTCCGCACGAAACTGAACCGGCATCGTGTATGGATAAGTCATCCTCGCATATTCACCCCTCCGCAGCTCTGTCAGATAAAATTTCTCCAGGTTGTCCAGGGCCGTTCCCGATAGTCGCATTCGAGTTGTCTTCCCGATCCTGGCCCCGAGCGGGGCTCCACAGGAAATGACTGGAAGCGCGCTGATACGGAGAATATAGGCGCAATTCAATCCAAAGTTAAAACCGCGCGGTCCTCGATATTGATCCAACTTGATGTAGAAGATTCCGTCTTTAGCAAATGTGTGCTCAAGGAATGGGGTCTCATCAAAGTCATTGCGATCATCGTTGAAGGCAAGAGGGCGGGCATTTTCATCCAGTAGAGTCATCTTAGCCTCCACTGCCGAACCGTACTCGATGGATCGAAAATCGAAGCTCCAGCGCTGACCTGCTCCGACTTGGACGGCATAGATATCGATGTCGGCAGCAGTGTCCAACCGGCCTTGAACCTCAACTGGCAACGAGGGAATCAGCTGTGCGCTCTTGATCCGATCGTTGGACCCTGCTCCGGCAGATGGAGTCCCGTCAGCTTCAGCCTCCATTAATGACGGGAATTGCCCTACATTAAACAGGGCTGAAGTCGAAGGTCCATCCAGTGTCAAGACACGCACCATGTGGGGGCCCAACGCGGCTTGATTCTGAATGGAAACAGTGCCGATCAGTTTTCCTGCGCTCGCCGAGAGGGTCTCGGTCCAAATCAGATCCCGGCAATCAAATTCGACAGAGGTGACATTAGAGAGGTATTCACCGAGGATCTCGAGGGAAACGGAAGTCCCGCGCTGGCCTCCCAGCGGGTAGAGGCGCACGATCTTGGGCAGGGGAATGTCGTCGGCAGCGAGCGCACCCGAAACTAGAAAGGCCAAGAAAACAAAAAAGCAACAACGAAGCAGTTTCACAGTGTGAAGTTTGGGAAATGTGGGGTTAACCGCAGAGAACGCTGAGGGTACAAAGAATCTTCTAAAAGGACTCACCGGGCTGATGCAAGGTTACAAACGAAAATCGCCTTTCTTCTGATCACTCCGGGAGAAGTTGTGTGGAAACTCAAATGCCTCTAAATTTGTCTGTTCTCAGCGGTCTCTGCGTTCTCTGCGGTAAATCTCTGACACTAGGCGAACAATTCCTCCACCGGCTCCCCTTCTTTGTTAATGGCGACGGGGCGGCCGTTGGCGTGATAGTTCTTCTTGTAATCAATACCCAATGCCTTATAGACGGTTGCCCCCAGATCTTCAATCCGGACAGGCCGATCCACCGGCTCTCCAGCCTGGAAGTCAGTTTTCCCAATAACCCTCCCGCCTTTGATCCCGGCGCCTGCCAGAGCCACGCTGAAACCGCGCGGCCAGTGGTCCCTTCCGCCGGAGAAGTTGATTTTGGGAGTGCGTCCGAAATCTCCGATGACCAGAACCAACGTGGTTTCGAGAAGGCCTCGCTGCTCGAGATCTTCCAGCAGCGCCGGGAATGCCTGGTCAAAGTCGGCCAAGAGCGCTGGAACCAGTCTCTCATGGTCGGTATGAGTGTCGTATCCTCCATGAAAGACGGTGGCCAGGCGGACACCACTTTCAATGAGACGCCGGGCCAGCAAGGCACCCTGGCCAACCGTGCTGCGTCCGTATGTATCGCGCAGCTTTTCCGGTTCGTCACTAATGTTGAAGGCTTTTTTGGCAACAGGTGAGGAGATCAATTCAAATGCCTTGCGATAAAACTCATCCATGCTGTCGATTAATGGAGACTGCTCGACCTTCTTGAATTCACCATCCAACCTTTCGAGTAATTGAGCTCGAGTCCGGGCTTCTTCCAGCGTGATGCCCAAAGGCAAGGTCAAGTCCTTAACTGAAAAGTTCTTCGTATTGGGATTGCCACTGATGAAAGGATCGTACGAAGATCCAAGAAACCCAGCCTCTGCAGAGAGGTCTTTTTCAGGAATGACCACGAAAGGGGGCAATCCATTCTTGGTTCCCATCTCTTTAGAAACAACGGCTCCATAGCTGGGATGGAGCAGTTCATTGCGAGGTTTGGTGCCGCTAAAGATATACTGGCGGGCGCGTTCGTGGATCGCTTCATCTGAATGCATCGAACGAATGATCGAGAACTTTTTCATGGAGTGGGCCGTCCGCGGCAGAAGTTCGGAAATATGGATACCCGGCTCCGTGGTGGGAATGGCTTTGAATCGGCCACGAATGTCGGAAGGCGCTTCAGGTTTGGGATCAAATGTGTCGAGCTGGCTGGCGCCTCCATTCTGAAAGAGGATAATGCAAGACATTTCACGCTGGGTACGCTCGGCCGCCAAAAGCTTCGGCAGGTCAATACTAGCGAAGGCCAGAGATCCAATTTTCAAAAAGTCGCGACGGTGGCAGGATCTATGAAAACAATTTGAAAGAATCGACATAGGTTAACTCCTAAAGAATTGTTAGTCGTCAGTTGTTGGTAATGGGGCCCTCGTGGAATGAATAACAAAGTTCGAAAAATACCCCCTTTCTTGACAAAAACATGATTGCGGTCACCCATTCATTCTCTTCTAAGGGGACAGATTCGATCAACTGACGACTGACAACTGACCCACTAGTGATTCAGTTGAAACTCCTTGCTGTTGAGAACGGC
>JBGOVH010000092.1:0-8095 GCA_041478005.1 Terriglobia bacterium
GAATGAAACGATTCACCTGCATCCAGGCAACGTTCCCTCGGCCACAGGCGCTAGCCATGCGGTTGTTTTGGGGAAAGTGGTTTATGGGAACAATTACTTAAAGCTGAGAGATGGCAGTTGGCGGCTGGCAGAAGGCACTCTGCAAGAAAAGAGTGAGTAGATCGAGAAAATGGCTGATTGCAGGGAAGCAATTGAAAGGAAGTGCTGGGCTGAGAGATGCGTTACCCTCATTCCTGCCTGCTGGGAATTGCCCACTGCCCACCGCCTTCTGCCAACTGTCCTCGGCCTTCTCGTTTTCCTGACAGGCTGCAGTTCTTCTCTACCTTCGTCCGACACAATCACCATTGCTATTGAAGCGGGACCCAACAATTTAGATCCTAGAATCGGGCTTAGTTCCGAATCTGAAAGAATCCACCAACTCGTTTTCAACTCCCTGGTGCGCAGAGGGCCTCAATTCGAAATCATTCCTGATTTGGCGACCCATTGGGAAAATCCCAATCCGACTACCTATCGCTTCTTTCTACGGCGTGGAGTTCGATTCCACAATGGCAATACTCTAACAGCTCGTGATGTGCGCTTCACCCTACTTTCACTTTTGGACGGGACCCTCACTTCACCCAAGACTTCAACCTATCGAGTCATCGACAGGATTGAAGCTCCGGACGAGCAAACGGTTGAGTTTTACCTCAAGGAACCTAATGCCGCGTTTCTTTGGAACCTGACCAACGGTGGCATCGGCGTTGTTCCTGAGGGATCTGGCAAGAACTTCCAACTCAAACCAGTCGGAACGGGTCCTTTTCGTTTTGTTTCCTATGCTCACGAAGAAGAGGTCCTGCTAGAAGCCAATCCAGACTATTTCGGAGGATGCCCGAGTGTGCCTCGGGTTTGCTTTAAGATAATTCCTGACGTCACTACTCGTGCATTGGAACTCCGCAAAGGCACGGTTGACATTGGCCAAAATGTTCTTACTCCTGATTTTGTGAAGGCTTTGGCAGGAGTACCGCATCTCAGAGTTGAAACGGTGCCGGGAACAAACTATCAATATCTCGGTTTGAATTTGAAAGATCCAATACTGAAGGACAAGCGCGTCAGGAAGGCTATTGCCTATGCCATTCCACGAGAGGACATGATTCTGCATTACTGGCGGGATTTGGTCACTCCAGCCTCGGGACTGCTGCCTCCAAACCACTGGGCTTACGAAGCCAACGTGGATCACTATCCTTATGACCCAGCCAAATCGCAACAGTTGCTGGATGAGGCCGGTTGGAAAGACCCGGACGGCAACGGTCCTTTGTCACGATTTAACCTGACCTTTAAGACCTCTACGGACGAATCCACTCGACAGATTGCCGCCATCATTCAACAAGCCCTGAAACGCGTGGGAATCCATGTGGAGCTGCGCTCTTATGAATTCGGGACTTTTTATGGAGATGTCGTTCGAGGGAATTTTCAGATGTTTACTCTGCGCTGGATCGGTGGGAACAACGACCCGGACCTTTTTGAGAGAGTCTTCCACTCCCGCGAAGCTCCTCCGAAAGGTTATAATCGGGGAAGATACGAGAACCCGAAAGTGGATGAACTCGTCGACTTTGCACGCAAGGAGTTAGACCCTGCAAGGCGCAAAGCAGCTTATGCCGAAATCCAGAAGATTGTTGCCGACGAACTGCCCTATATTAGTCTCTGGTATATGAAGACCACCTGCGTCTACAATCAGCGCATCTCGAACATGAGGTTGTCTCCAGCTGGAGATTTCGACTTTCTACGCTTTCTGGTTGTGAAGCCTAAGTAGGGGCAGGCATTCCTGCCTCAACCCAACTGTTCAGCTGGAATGGGAAGGTTCAGCTTGTGGTGGGCCAGATAGGCTGTGTAAACGAAGACTTCCCTTAGGGAGGCCCAGACGCGAGACTTGAATCTGGATTCGATGGGGCTGTTTTGGGCAGGGGATCCAAACGCCATTACGTGGTGATCGTGAAACATCCTCTTGATGCGATAGAGATGAAACCCGTCACTGACGGCAATCACTTTGTTAAGCTTTTGCAGCCTCATAAATTCCAAGCATCTCTCAATGCTCTCCATAGTGGTCTGGCCGTTGGATTCGGTAAAGATGCAATCAGCAGGGATGCTCTGTTTCATCAGATAATTTTTCCCGACGCTGGCTTCGGAATAGCGTGGATCCATACCATAGCCACCCGTTGTCAAGATTTTATTGGCGTAGTTCTTCCTGTACAACATGGCAGTATGGTCAAGCCTGGCTCGAAAGACAGGAGAAGGACGCCCGTTATATTGGGCGGCGCCGAAAACAACAATGATATCTGCCTGTTGGGCATCATCGCGAATAGCCGTTCGACGAATGATCACGTATATGAAAAGGATGTAAGCCAGAATGATGACGGGGAGGTAGGTAAAGAATACCTGAAATAATATTCTTTTGCCGCGCTCTTTCATGGGGATAAATAAGCAGCCAGGTCCGTGGCAGGGATAGCTCCCTCGCGCACCAGTCGTGCCGGTTCCCTGGTCAGATCCAGAATCGTCGAAGGGGCTCTGCCGGATGTTTCCCCATTGTCGAGAATGAGTTCAATCTTTCCACCCAATTGCTCAAGAACTTGATCCGCGTTAGAACAAGCGGGATATCCGGATAAATTGGCGCTCGTGCCAATGAGAGGTAAGTCCATAGCTGCAATCAGCGCCAGAGTCAGCGGAGTATCTGGGATGCGCAAGCCTACAGTGCCAGTTCCTCCAGTGACTTTGAGGGGAACCTTGCTGGCAGCGGGAATGATCAAAGTCAACGGCCCCGGCCAGAAGCGCTCAGCAATTTCATAAAAGCGAAACGGTATGTCCTGGGCGATGCTTTCCGCCTGGTCAATGGAATCGATCAGCAGCAGGAGAGGCTTCCAGTCTTGTCTTCCCTTAATCTGAAAAATCTGTTCGACGGCTCTGAGATTGAACGGGTCAGCACACAGAGCATAAAATGTCTCCGTGGGGGCTGAAATGACACTTCCATTGAGAAGGGCAGCAGACGCCGTTTGCAGGGCCGATTCGTCTGCCACACTTCCATGAAGTTTGATTCGTTGCGTTAGCATCAACGAAAAACCTATCATAAGTGCGAAGACAGGGTCAACAGACTCAGCGAGAGGGCAGTGATTTGACCATTACCTCGACTTCCAACCGCCGTGTTCGGCAAATCCGTGAAGCGATCCGCAGTGGGCAGACAGATCCTGGTGGGCGAGTGCCCTGTGAAGGCGCCAAATTACTCTATGAAGCCATAAAAAGTCATCTGCGAATAGAAGAGATCTACGTCGCCCAAAGCAGACTTGAAGATGAAAGAGTCCAAAGTGTTCTTGATCTGGCAAGGCGAGCTCATCCTGAAATTGTAGAGGTCTCTGATCGTGTTCTTCATTCCATGGTCGATACCGAAACGCCACAGGGAGTACTGAGCTTGGTGAAGTTGAGGGTTTATGAGTTGAAGGACCTGTTAACGCAGGATTCTCTGCTTCTGGTTGTCCATCAAATGCAGGATCCCGGCAACCTGGGGACTTTAATCCGATCTGCGGAAGCCTTTGGGGCCCGGGGAGTCCTGTTAACTCGAAATTCTGTGAGCCCATTCAATGCGAAAGTGATTAGAGCCTCCGCAGGATCCATTTTTCGGCTACCCTGCCTCAGCGGATTGGAGATAGAAGAACTGTTTTCGAATCTCAACCATAACGGGTTTAGACTGTGCGCAGCAATTCCCAACGGCAACGCCGACTTTCGCGAAGTCGATTATTCTGGATCTATCGCCCTGCTCATCGGTAACGAATCGAAAGGCCTGGATGACGCGCTTCTCAGAAAAGTCGACTGTCAGATACAGATTCCAATGAATTCACCTGTGGAATCTCTTAACGCTTCAATCGCTACTTCCATTATCCTTTGCGAAGCGGCCAGACAACGGACAAAGTTGTGAAAACCAACGATCCCAGTCGACAATTCTCAGGATCCATGGATCTGTTCTCGGATTTAAGATCGTCTTCGGAACAGACACGGGACGGCAACACCCCTTTGGCAGATCGGATGCGCCCTGAGAGGTTGGAGGACTTTGTTGGTCAAGAACACTTGCTGGCACCTGGAAAACCTTTACGTGTGAGTATTGAGCGTGATCAGCTTCGCTCCATTATTTTGTGGGGCCCCCCCGGAACTGGGAAAACCACGTTGGCTCACATCATCGCCAAAATCACGAAGTCCGATTTCATTCCATTCAGTGCGGTACTTGCGGGCATCAAGGAGATCAAGACCGTTATGGCCGAAGCTGAGAAAGCCCGTCGCTTTGGTCGAAAGACCATTCTTTTTGTGGACGAGATCCATCGCTTTAACAGAGCTCAACAGGATGCCTTTCTCCCTCATGTGGAAAAAGGCAACATTGTTCTTATTGGAGCTACTACTGAGAATCCCTCTTTTGAGGTGAACGCAGCGCTTTTGTCTCGTTCCAAAGTATACGTGCTCAATGCCCTAGCAATTGAAGATATTGTGAATTTGCTGAAACACGCGCTGCAAGACAAAGTCAACGGAATGGGCTCCGAACTCATCCTCATAGAAGATTCGCTTTTGCAGCAAATCGCAATATATGCCAATGGCGACGCCCGGGTCGCTTTCAATACGCTCGAAGTCGCCGTCCAGCTGGCCCCTCCCACCCCAGAAGGGGAAAAAACCATTTCGTCACAGATTGTGGAAGATGCCTTCCAGCGCCGCATGCTGCTTTATGACAAGTCAGGCGAGGAACACTTCAACCTCATTTCAGCGCTGCACAAGTCGATGCGAAACAGCGATCCCGACGCAACCTTATACTGGCTGGGGCGAATGTTGGAATCGGGAGAAGATCCGCTTTACATTGCCCGTCGCATTGTGCGTTTCGCGTCCGAAGACGTTGGATTGGCTGATCCTATGGCCTTGCCGCTCGCAGTCGGCGCCATGCAGGCTTTCCATTTCGTCGGGCTCCCTGAAGGGAACCTGGCTTTGGCGGAAGCGGCTGTCTACATGGCCACAGCCCCGAAATCAAATGCCCTGTATGAGGGATACAGCGCGGTGGTTCAGGATGTAAAGGATACCATTGCCGAACCGGTCCCCTTGCACCTTCGCAATGCACCCACCCAATTGATGAAGCAGTTGGAGTATGGCAAGGGATACAAGTATGCCCATCACTATCATGATAAGCTTACGGATATGACCTGCTTGCCGGAGTCTTTGAAGGACCGTGTGTACTACAAAGCGTCAGAAGACGGATTTGAAAAGACAATTCGTGAACGGTTGAAAAGCTGGAAGGAAAGAATTAAACAATCGAAGGAGGGGAAGGAGTAAATTGCCGATTGTCGATTGAAAGAAGCCTATTGAGAATTGCATAATCGAGTGACAAAAACCCCTCACTTCCCAGCCTCTGAAGCTGTGAAAGAATTCGTGGGTTAGCGGGGAAGGTCGTCCGTCTTAGATCGTCCCCCCTTGGAAAAGGGGGGACTCGAGGGGGGTAAGCGCGGTCGAATCAGCGCTTGGAGCGGCCATCCGGTGACCCTCCTGTAGTCCCCCCTTTTCCAAGGGGGGACTCGTTCTAGGCGCTGCTCAATTTTTTGACATCTTCCCTCTCCCATGGGGAAAAGGATGCCGGAGGCGGGGTGAGGGGGACAGCCGACAGAATAGATTGAAGAGATGTCACTATAATCTGCAAAGGTGAATAAGCTCTTGCGGAAGGTGAATTCGGGATTGTTGGTAAAGACGTTTTCAGGGTATTTGCAATCTCTAATCCGTGCTCAATCGGTAATCGACAATCGACATTTCCCAATCCACAACGAACCCTTATGTCCAAAGCCAAGTTAGAAATGAAGGACTACATCACTTCCAAGGAAAAGAAGCAAATTTACGTGAACCAGACGTTTTCCACTATTGCTCCCCGTTACGATCTGGTGACGTCATTGCTTTCCTATGGGCAGGATAAGAAGTGGAAAAGAAAGCTGGTGGAATTGGCTGAGGTAAATCCACACCACGAAGTATTGGACCTGGCCTGCGGTACCGGGGATATCACTTTCATGCTGGCTGAAGAAAACCCTATTGGCAAAGTTACCGGTGTGGACATCACACCGGGCATGATTGCCATTGCCAATGAAAAGAAGCGCCGACTCGGAAAGGAGAGGGTTATCTTTGATGTTGGAGACATCTTGCAGCTGAATTACCCGAGCAATTCCTTCGACAGGATAACGGCAGGATACGGCGTTCGCAATGTGCCGGATATCCGTGGGCTTTTTTCAGAGGTTCTGAGGATGCTGAAACCGGGTGGACGATTCCTCTCGCTGGACTTTGGAAAGCCTTCACAACCTCTCTATCGTGCAGCCTACCTGCAATATCTTAGCTTGGTGGGTTCGACTCTTGGGTGGATTTTACATCGTGACCCGGATGTCTACCGTTACATTCCGGAATCGCTCAAGCTCTACCCTGGTCAAGAGGGCGTGAGAAGCCTGATGGAGGCTGCTGGGTTTATTCACTGCGGCTATGTAACGTTCATGGGCGGGGTGACGGCCATCAATTATGGCGGCAAAGGCTTGGACACATAGATTTTCTCTACAACAGTGGGTGGAGCTCTAGAGGCAATATCCATGCACAAAATTCTGATTGTTGATGACGAAGAAGCCGCTCGCTATGGAATTCGCCGCGCCCTTGAGAGCAAAACGGTCCAGATTCATGAGGTCTCAAGCGCAGAAGCAGCTCGCTCCGCGATAAAAGAACATCAGCCACACCTCATGCTCACCGACGTTAATATGCCCGGTGAAGACGGTATTGCGCTGCTCAAGAGTCTCGCCAATACCCCTTTCCCGCCAGTTGTCATCATGATTACAGCCCACTCAACAGCCAGAATCGCCGTCGAGGCCATGAAAGCGGGCGCCTATGACTACGTCACCAAGCCGTTTGAAATTGATGAATTACGGCTGGTGGTAAAAAGGGCGCTGGACAAGATCACATTGGAGCAGGAGAACCGGGAACTGAAAAAGCAGGTCTGGACCGATGGGCAGATGGGTCGCATGATTGGCAAGAGCGGCAGCATGCGGCGCTTGTTTGAAGTCGCAAGTCAAGTAGCTGAAACCGATGTGACCGTACTCATTCAGGGCCCCAGCGGAACTGGCAAGGAATTGCTGGCCCGTGAAATACATGACCGCAGCCCGAGGAAAAAGGGTCCGTTTGTCTCCGTCAATTGTGCGGCACTTCCCGACACACTAATCGAAAGTGAGCTCTTCGGTCACGAAAAGGGAGCTTTTACCGGAGCTAACGAACAACGTAAGGGGAAATTTGAATTGGCTCAGAGCGGAACTCTCTTCCTAGATGAGATCGGTGATATGAGCCCTCTCACTCAGGCCAAGGTTCTTCGGGCCATTGAAGAAAAGAGAATCGAGCGCTTGGGCGGAGCTTTCTCTCTTCCGGCCGATGTTCGAATCATCAGCGCTACGCATAAGGACCTTTCGTCTGAAGTGGAAAGTGGTCGTTTTCGCCTTGATCTGCTCTACCGGTTGAAGGTCGTCACACTGGAAATCCCGCCCCTGTGGCAGCGTCGCGAAGATTTACCTTTGCTTGTCCATGCCTTTCTAACGATGTATTGTTCCCGTCATAAGAAGGGGGAAATCCTGTTGAGTGCAGAGGCACAGGCTTGTTTGATGGAATACGATTGGCCTGGCAATATCCGGGAGCTTAGAAATGTGATTGAAGGTTGTGTGGTACTAAACCGTTCTGGTTTGATTCAGCTTTCTGACTTGCCACCCGAAGTGCGCTCACCGAAAATTTCACAGAAGGCCCATGGACATTCTGAATCTGCAGCGCTACAGAATACCTCCTCGCTGCTTCCATATAGGGAAGCCAAGAGGCAGTTTGAAATTAACTACATCACAGCTCGACTTGCTGAAAACAACGGAAATATCAGTCGAACAGCCGCTCGGATCGGATTGCATCGCCAAAGCCTGCTGCTGACTTTGGGTTAATTGAGGATTGAAATATGATTCCCTTGTCGAATCTATTTGGACGCGCTCCTCTGAAATGGGCGTTCCCCCTCCTTGCAAATGGTGGGGGTCTGGGGGTGGTTTGCGAAACTTCC
>JBGOVH010000254.1:0-4940 GCA_041478005.1 Terriglobia bacterium
CATCGCTTCAGCAGTCATGGGTAACATCGTGAGCGCTTTTGGCGTGTCATGGGCCTTTCGCCTTGGAAGCAAAACTGTACCCCAAAGGGGTTGAATGTGAATAGCCACGGGCGGAGCGTTAGCGGAACCCGTGGTTGACGTGCCCTTACGAAACCAACCCTGGAGGGGTTGAATTTCCATCAGTCCCTGTTCAACCCTTCTGGGGTTGGATTGCGTTTTTCACCAAACCACGGGTTCCTCTCCGGGACTGGCGTCCCATTGCTTCACCCCTGGATATTCAAAGTGATCCCCTACGGGGATCACGATATCGCCTAAGTTGACACCAATAGGCAGAACGGAACCAGGGGTTAGCCAGATTGCAATATCACTCCCTCTCACCCTCCCGGGGGAGAGGGTTGGGGTGAAGGGGAGCGGACGCCGTTCCGTTCCAGTGGAGGGAACGCTGTGGCGAGCATCCCTACGATTGTTCCAATCTTCATGGGAATGCGATAGAATTTAGTGCATCTTATTAGGGGTCACCTTATGTTGTTCTTCCGTTCCAAACAAATGCTGGTTCTAGTTGTAATGCTGGTCTTTGCGGGCTCTCAGTCCGTTTCCATCGCTCAGGGAAACAAGCCGCCAACTTTTGAATCGGACATTCTTCCCATATTAAAAGCCAAGTGTATCGTCTGTCACAGCGGGCAGACTCCTCAGGCGCAGCTGGATTTACAGACAAAACAATCGATCCTCACAGGCGGCAAGACGGGTCACGCCATGATTGTGGGCTCTTCAGAGAAAAGTTTGCTGATCGAAAAGGTTCTTTCCGGATCGATGCCGCCCGTGGGTGAGAAATTGACAGCCGCGGAAATCGTTCTCACTCGCTTGTGGATTGACAAGGGTGCACAGGCTGAAGGCGAGGCCCCCCAGCCTGCCCCGAAAAAGTCCGCTTCTGAAATCACAGAGAACGAGGTCACGCCCATTTTCCAAATGCGCTGCATTGTTTGTCATGGAAAGCGCAGGCAAGAAGGTGGGCTGGACCTCAGAACTCAAGCCAGCCGGTTGAAGGGCGGCAAGTCTGGTTCTGCGCTTGTACCGGGCAAACCGGAGGAGAGCCTTTTGATGAAAAGGATTTTCTCCGGAGAAATGCCTCCGTCGAAGATGCTGTTTGACTTCGCTGTACGTCCTCCCACCTCAGCCGAAGTGGAAGTCTTGCGTAAATGGATTGAAGCGGGTGCGTCAGCCTCACCTAAACAATCTGTGGTTGTGGAGGACATTACGGATCCGCTGGTGAGCGATGAGGACCGGAAGTTCTGGTCGTTCCAACCTCCTAAACGGCCTGAAATTCCAAAAGTCAATCACCAGGAATTGGTTCGAACACCCATTGACGCTTTCCTTCTGCAAAAGCTGGAGACCAAGAAGTTGAGCTTTTCCCAGCAGGCCGAGCGATTGACCTTGATGCGTCGAGCCTATCTGGACCTCATCGGCTTGCCCCCGGACCCGGCTGAGGTGGAGAGCTATCTAAAGGATGACGGGTCCGACGCCTATGAGCGACTGGTAGACCGTTTGCTGGCGTCTCCTCATTATGGAGAGCGGTGGGGACAATTCTGGCTGAATGCGGCGGGCTACTCCGACTCGGAAGGCATCATTGATGAAGATCTCCTCCGCCCCCACGCCTGGCGATATCGCGATTATGTGATTCGATCATTCAACAAAGACAAGCCCTACGACCAATTTCTTACCGAGCAAATCGCGGGTGATGAACTGGTGGACTACAAGCATTTGAAGGAAATCACTCCTGCATTGATCGACAAGCTGGCGGCCACGGGCTTCTTGAGGATGGTCCCTGATGGAACCTATTCACCGGCGAATTCCTCGATCCCCGAGCGCATGAACGTCATTGCGGATGAGATCGAGGTGCTGAGCTCATCCGTCCTAGGACTGACCATGGGGTGTGCCCGCTGCCACAGCCACAAATACGATCCCATTCCGCAGCGGGATTATTATCGGCTCGGCGCCATTCTTCAGGCTGCTTATGATCCGTACGACTGGTTGATCCCGGCTGCAGAGAATCCTTATAAACTGAAATTCTCATCACGGCATCTCGACATTGCCCTTGAAAGTGAACGGCAGGAGACAGTGAAGTTCAACGACCCGATTGAAGCGGAGATCAAGCGGTTGGAAGCTTCGCTGGAGGCTAGAGCCAAGCCTCTGCGAGAAAAATTGCTGGATGAAAGACTGGCAGCGCTTCCTTCCTCTGTGAAAGATGACCTGAAAAAAATGGCCACCACCCCAGAAGAAAAGCGCAGCGAACTGCAAAAGTATCTGGCAGAGAAATTTCAAGACACTTTGAAGATCACAACTGAGGACCTGGGGAAGCGATTCGAAGATTTCAAGCCGGAAGTGGAAAAGGGTCAAAAAGCAATCGAAGAACAGAAGAAGAGGCTACGCCCCAAGCCGCAGATACGAGCTCTTTTCGATATGGGAGGGGAACCTTCGGCCGCTTATCTCTTGCGCCGCGGTGATGCCCAAACTCCGGGGGAGTTGGTGCAACCAGGTGTCCCTTCAGTCATCAGAACGGGGCTTACCCCCTACAAGGTTGTCCCGCCCAAATCGAACTCCGAGTCAAGTGGCCGAAGATTGGCCCTGGCACAGTGGCTGGCGCAACCGAATCATCCCTTGACGGCCAGGGTCATGGTGAATCGAATCTGGATGCATCATTTCGGCAGGGGTCTGGTCGCCAGCCCAGCGAATTTCGGGCGCACCGGTGTGCCACCGTCACACCCGGAACTGCTTGATTGGGTGGCAACCGAGTTTGTCCGCAGTGGCTGGAGCATGAAGGCCATGCATCGGCTCATCATGACTTCAACCGCCTATCGGCAAAGCTCACACTTTGACCCTGCGGTTCACCAGGGAGACCCAGATAATGCTCTCTTGTCCAGAATGCCCATGCGACGGATGGACTCTGAAGCACTCTATGACTCAATGCTGAAAGTTACGGGAAGTTTTGATCCCACCCCCTTCGGACCTCCGGTTGAAGTCGAGGCCAAGCCTGAGGGAGAGGTCGTTGCCAAGGGAACCAAAACGGGTTGGCGCCGAAGCGTCTACGTGTTGCAGCGTCGCAAGACTCCCGTGACGATGCTGGAAGTTTTCGACCTGCCTCCCATGTCACCCAATTGCATTGAGCGCCGGCAGTCCACAGTTCCCACCCAGGCCTTGCAAATGATGAACAGTGATGTCCTGCAAGAGCATTCGCGTTACTTTGCCGGCCGTTTGATCGATGAGTTTGGGAATGATCGGGAAAAGCAGATCCAGACGCTCTATCTTCGCGTTCTGTCGCGCCCGCCCACGGGGCAAGAGATCAAGCTGGCCACGAGTGGAATCGATGAATTGACAAGACACTGGATCACGCATTTGGAAAACGAGAAAAATGATGCCCCCATAAAGTCGACGGCTCAATGGAAGGCGTTGTCTGACTTCTGTCATGCCATGCTGAGCTCGGCGGAGTTTTTGTATATTGATTGAGATGAAAGAAAACGCAGTGCCTCGATTACCTTGATTCGGATCGTGCTCTTACTCGTGCTCTTGCTCTTACTGGTAGCCACGACGAATTTGCTTCTCAAAATTCGTCGTGGGATTTTTTCACTCGGGTCGAAGAGGCCCCCGACGAGAAAAGCGCTCGTCGTGACTACCTGGAAATCGTGTTATGGTTTCATGAATGGTTTAGCCCGTTATTCGGGACGTTACGAGAATTCTGTTCTCGTTTCGGGTTCCAAGAACTCAATGGAGGGCTGAGCTCTGCGAAGCCGCCAAACCGGCCTCTCGGAGCTCGGCCCTCCAACCTGCGTCAGATAGGGCGAAGCCCTTGGTCAGCAAGTAGCAATCAGATAAATCATGAGTAAAGAAAAAATGGACAACCAAAATCTCAAGAATTCCGGCTTTTCACGCCGGGAATTCTTTTCTCGCTTTGGAGATGGGTTACATGGTTCGGCCCTTGCCTGGCTCCTAGGCGGGGACCTATTCTCGCCCAATCCTTCATTAGCCTCCAGTCTTGAAGAAAGCCGTGGAGGTTATGACTTGAAGCCCAAGGCTTCTCACTTCCAGTCCAAAGCCAGGTCTGTCATCCATCTTTTTATGAATGGCGGTCCCAGCCAGGTAGACTTGTTTGATCCAAAGCCAACCTTAAGTAAGTTTGCTGGGTCTGCGCCTCCAAGGGATATCGTCAGCGAGATTGAATTCGCCAACGAAGTAGGGAGTCTCTTACCCTCACCGTTCAAGTTCTCCAAACACGGCAAGTCAGGGATCGAACTTTCCGAGCTTTTGCCTAACCTCTCCGAACGCATTGACGACATCGCCCTGATCCGGTCGATGTATGGCGAGCACTTCAACCACGAGCCGTCCTTGTACCTCATGCATAGCGGCCGAACCTTGCCTGGCCGGCCGTCTCTGGGTTCCTGGGTGGTCTACGGCCTGGGAAGTGAGAATCAAAATCTTCCGGCTTATGTCGTTCTTGACGACCCAAAGAGTCTCCCCATCAACAGTATTCAAAACTGGCAGTCAGGCTGGCTTCCGCCGGTTTACCAGGGTACCCGTTTCCGTTCCGAGGGTCCTCCGCTATTAAATCTGAAGCCACGCGAGGAATTGCCGAGCCCTTTGGTGGAAGCTCAGCGTGCCTTGCTGCGACGGCTCGACGAGGCTCATCGGCAGAATCGATCAGGACAACCCGAATTAGAGGCTCGCATCTCCAACTACGAGTTGGCTGCACGAATGCAAATCACTGCCACCGATGCCCTCGACCTCTCTCAAGAGAACGAGCAAACGAAGGAGATGTACGGCCTCAACCAGGAACTCACCGCTTCTTATGGAAAACGATGTTTGATGGCGCGCCGCTTGATCGAGCGCGGCGTTCGCTTTGTGCAGATTTACATCGAAGGACAAATTTGGGATGCACATTCCGATCTGGA
>JBGOVH010000531.1:0-3032 GCA_041478005.1 Terriglobia bacterium
CCTGCTTCGGAAATAAAACGAGTAGCTCGTGAGGAAGGAATGACCTTCTTAAGAGAGTCAGCTCTGCAGAAGGCATTTTCGGGAATTAGCACTTTGAAAGAGATTAATAAGGTCACGTTCATAGAGTGATGTGGAATGATAAGGCAACATTTGGATTGAAACGGATGAATGATAGTCGACTGCTTCCTCTGATCAAATCCCTCTCCGCTGGGGAGTGGGGTGAAAGCTTGACAAGCTTTCACCAGAGCGCCGGGTGAGGGGGACCATTCACGGAAATCAAGAGTTTTTCAAAGGATTGCATCAAATGGTCATGTTCCAATCGCAGTTAAAGACAAAACTGCAGAAGTTCTTTGAGCCGCGGTTGCCGGGGGTGGCCTGTGAAATTGGCCGGCATTCGATTTCTCTAGTTCGCCTTGGCTCTAAGCTTCCTTTGGTGGTTGATCGTTTCGCAGTGACTCCTCTGCCGTCAGGATTGATTGTTCCATCCTTGACACAGCTCAACATCAAGTCGACTGAGGCTCTCGTGAGTGCCATAAGATCCACTCTGGCCAAGGCAGATATTAAAGCGCCGCGGATCTCTCTGGCCATCCCAGACGCTTCGGCCAAAGTGACCATTCACTTCCTGGACATGCTGCCTCCCCATGAGAATGAGGTGCAACAGCTCCTGAAATGGAGACTCAAGAAAACGATTCCGTTCAGCATAGAAGATTCACACCTCTCGTATCTCAAACTGAGGACCACCGAAGGCAAACACATCATCTTGACCGTCAATATTCATAAAGACGTCCTCGCTCAGTACGAACAGGTTTTTCAAATCCTTGGAATTCATGTTGGATATGTCAGTCTGTCTTCTTTCGCAAGTTTTGAACTATTGGTTCGGTTGGACGCAGAAGTTTTGCAGAAATCAGTGCTTCTCTTGCAGGTACGCCCCACCTACATTTCGTCAATGATCGTACAAAAAGGGGCCGTCGTCTTGTTTCGCCATGTGGACCATGCTAAAGGCGATGAAGTGGATTCTGTAAGACCTCCGTCTGTCTTCGCCGGTGTTACCGTTGCAGACCTTTACGCTGAAATTCATCCCTGTCTGATGTATTATCAAGACAAACTCAGCTCTCAACCGATCGACAAGATTTATCTGTCGTGTCCACAAGATCCACAGTCTGCAATGGTAGACTCACTTGCGGATCAATCACGAGTTCCCGTGCTCAATTTGGATCCTCTGCGTCTCTTCCAAGCGGGCATGAACGGAACTTTGCGAAACGCAAAGAATGACTTATGCCCTTCTCTCGGGCTGGCTCTGGGGAGATTTTAAAAATGATCAAGATCTACATCAATCTTTCATCGAGACCCTTCGTCAATAATCGCAAGTTTTACTTGCTTGCTGGATCGCTGCTGATCCTGTTTCTTGTGAGTTCCTTTTGGAATGTTTCTCGATACCAAACGATTCATGCCCATCGCGGCGAAGCAAACCGTTGGTTGTCAGGAGACCGGGTTCGCATTGAAGCAATGACAAGAGAACAGGAAAAACTGCTCTCTCGCTTGCAGACTGCGGAGACGGCTGAATTTCTGGATCGGGTCGAGCACGTCAACCAACTGATAACCCGCAGGACCTTTTCCTGGACAGCGCTCCTTAACGACCTGGAGACCCTGACCCCAGCAAATCTCCAGGTTGTCTCCATCAAACCCCAGGTCCGCGGGAAGGAAATAGGAATTGAAATTATCGCCAATGGTCGCGAGAGCGGAGACTACATTAAGTTCGTTTCTAACCTGGAGGCTTCAGAAAATTTTTTTGATGTCAGTCCACTCTACGAAGACCTTTCTAAAAGGCCTGGCTTTGTGGGGAGAGAAATTGGTGTGGTCGTAAAATACCGTGGAAACGGATAACAAGCGAGTCACTTGATCAAGAATGCCATGAACCCAAGCACAAACATTCAGCGGGCTGTGATCATTGTTCTCATTGTCCTAATATTCTTGAATCTTCCCGCCTATTTGTTTTGGGTTCGCCCGGAAGATCAGGCGGATGCGGGGGAAAGAAGCCGGGTCGAGGAGTTGCACCTTCAGCTTAAGAGAAGGATGACCACTCTAACGGCGCTGAAGGAGATCGAGCACCGGCTGGACGACTCAAAACAAAAATATCAGAAATTCTCAAAAGAATTTGTCTTTTCCAGAACAAATGGGACTTCCGAATTACTTCGTGATCTTGACCAGATGTGTTCACAGGCAGGACTTTTGAGAAACCGCGCTATTTACAGGCAGGACCCGGAATCCTCATTTGGAATGCAACGCCTCATCGTGACTCTTCCCATCGAGGGGTACTACTCGAATATTCGAAATTTTATAAACGATCTGGAGAGTTACTCAAGGTTTGTCATTGTAGATTCCATTGCTCTGGTCTCCGAAAGGGAAGGCACGGGCATGATTCGGCTTGACGTCAATCTCTCCACCCTTTTTTCCGGACAGCCATGAAAAATAGCAGGCAGAAGAAACAGTTATTGATGCTTAGTGGCTTGCTGGTCGTGCTGGCCTATACAGTCTACCATCTGGTTTTTTCGTATGATACTAGTCCCAGTCAAGGGAAGCTGGTCGCAACCTCAAACCTGCAGTCTCCGGGTCCTGTCGATCTCAAGGATATTCTACTGAAGCGAAATCCGAAGCGAACAGGTGGCAAAAAAGAAACTTCCTTCCAAGAGATTGATCCTTCCATCCATTTGGAGAAACTGGAAAATTTTGATCCTGGAAGTCCCCTGAATGCACGGAACATGTTTTCGTTGGAAACTGGCGGAGCAGTGCGAGTGGCTTCAAACACAAAGCCCGGCAGACCGGGTGTTGGCTCTGCAACGGGTCCCACGCCCGCTTTGGGAGCGGGCAGTGGGCCTGGCCACGGCGGCGAGACATCCAGTGTCGCCTCCGTGCGCCCGCCAGTGGTCATCAATCTGAAGTTCTTTGGGGTCCAGGTGGACCAGACAAAGCGAAAGCGCCAGGGCTTTTTCGCAGACGGGGAAGAGATTTTCCTGGCCTCCGAGGGTGATCTC
>JBGOVH010000477.1:0-3336 GCA_041478005.1 Terriglobia bacterium
CCTCAGTATGTGTCAGCCTACTTTGGAACATTTCTGGCTGGAGGAGTGGCTGTCCCGCTGGATTACAAGTCTCAATCGGAAAAATTAGCGGCTATCTTGCGCGACTGTCATGTGAGACGGCTTGTAGTAGCTCCCCTGCAAGTTCCAAGTGCAGTCAGTATTCTCGAGCACGAGCAGCACTTGACTTGGATAATCTCCCCCTCCGAACTTGAGGTCAGATTAGATGGAATCAAATGTTTGAGTGTCGATGCCATCGAGGGCATGCCAATAAACATCCGCCAAGATCATTCCAGCCCGGCTGTCATCAATTACACGTCCGGTTCATCTGGTCTCCCCAAGGGGGTGACGATGAGCCACAGGGCGATTCTTGCCAATACCCGAAGCATCGTTTCGTACCTGGAACTCAATGAGGATGACCGCGTCATGCAGATTCTGCCGTTTTTCTACTGTTATGGGGCCTCACTTTTGCATACCCATTTTATGGTAGGCGGCAGTGTGGTAATCGATAACCGTTTTATTTATCCCAGTGCCGTATTGTCAAATATCGAGAAGTCGGGCTGTACAGGCTTTGCCGGTGTTCCCAGTACTTTTCACACTCTGGCAACCAAATGCGATCTGGGTAAACTTCGGAACTCTAAGCTGCGATATATGACTCAAGCTGGTGGTCGGATGGATCCTCAACTTGTGGATGTGATTCGGTCAGCGATCGCGCCGTCCCGTTTCTTTGTGATGTATGGCCAAACCGAAGCTTCTTCGCGGCTGACATTCCTCCAGCCGGAACGTTGGATTGACAAACGGGGGAGTGTCGGGAAACCTATCCCTGGGGTCTCAATCAAAATAGCCACGGAGTCCGGGAGGGAGCTTCCTTGCGGAAGTGTGGGAGAGATTTGGGCTCAAGGCGAGAATTTGATGACGGAATACTGGGGAAACGCAGACGAAACTGCGCTTGTGCTAGTGAATGGTTGGTTGCGCACCGGGGATCTGGGCCGAATGGATGAGGAGGGATTTCTTTTCATTGAAGGTCGTGTCAAGGGAATCATTAAGAGCCGTGGCTATCGCATCAGCCCAAGGGAAGTCGAGGACGTCTTGGGCCGGCATCCAGCGGTATACGAAGCTGCTGTAATGGGTATCCCTGATCCTCATGACGGAGAGCAGGTTTCGGCTGTTCTTTCTTTGAAACAAGGTGAATCGGCTTCAGAGACGGAACTCGTTAAACATTGCAGGTTGTTTCTCCCAGCTTACAAGATTCCACGACGTTTTGTTCTCGTGCCTGAACTCCCAAAGTCGGCCTCGGGCAAACTTCAAAAGGAATCTCTTCTTACATTATTTGAAACAGTTAGCGAGAAGTTTCTGTGAGTTTCACCTCTCCCCAGTCCCTTGATGTTAAATGGAATTGAACTTCGATTCTCTGAAAATTGATCTTGAGTCAGAAGCAACTCGAATTGCTGATTTTATCAAGAACAATGTTGTTCACACTTTTCGGAAAAAAGGGGCTGTTGTGGCTGTCAGTGGAGGCATAGATAGCAGCACTACGGCCGCTCTTTGCGTCCGAGCACTGGGTCGGGACCATGTATATGCCCTGTTATTGCCCGAACGTGATTCCAGCCCTGAAAGCACCCTTTACGGCAAGATGTTGGTCCAGCATCTTGGAATTCCCCATGAGATTGTCGAAATCGAACCCATCTTGGAAGCGATGGGGTGTTACCGCTACCGGGACGAAGCTATCAAGGGGGTTTTCCCGGAATATTCTCCTAGCTGCAAGAGCAAAATTGTTTTGCCGGAAATTGCAAACCAGAGTCCCTCCATTAATTATTATTCCATTGTGATCGAAACACCGGATGGAATTCAAAAGTCGAAGCGCTTGCCTTTTCGTAACTATCTGCAGATCGTTGCGGCTACCAATATGAAGCAGCGAAGCCGAAAATCTCTAGAGTACTTTCATGCAGATCGATTGAACTATGTCGTCGCTGGAACGCCCAATTTGCTGGAATATGACCAGGGTTTCTTCGTAAAGCTAGGCGACGGAGCTGCAGATATCAAGCCCATTGCCCACCTTTTTAAATCACAAGTATATGCCATGGCTCGTCATCTTGACCTCCCCGCAGAGTTGTGCAATCGCAAGCCGACGACCGATACTTACAGTCTCGAGCAAAGTCAGGAAGAATTCTACTTTCGCGTCTCCCACGAAATCCTCGATCTTGTCCTTCTTGGAATCTCAAAGGGACTCGAAGCCGAGGACATTTCAAAAAGTGTCGGTATTTCTCCGGAAAAGATAGGGCGCGTCATGGACGATGTCCGGCAGAAAAGGACAACTACCGCCCCACTCCATCTGCAGCCTTTAACGCTTCATTCGCAGAGTTTCTAAGATAAGTCGAATCTATCATGTCAAAAGTAGCAATGAAGGGAATGGCGGTTCGAGGGATTGTTTCTTGCGTTCCAGAGCAAGAGGTCTTTAACGATCGTGATTATCCCTGGTTTGAACCTTCCGAAATCAGAAAGGTCACGGCTATGGTTGGGGTGAAATCCAGAAGAAAGGCAGACCAAAGTACCTGTACCTCGGATCTTTGCTGCGCCGCGGCAAGAGTTCTTCTACAAAAGCTCGACTGGCCTCCTGCTTCCGTGGATGGACTAATTTTAGTGACCCAGACTCCAGATTACGTAATGCCCTCTACGAGTTGCGTCCTGCAAGAACAACTGGGCATTTCGGAGAACTGCGCAAGTTTTGACGTCTCCTTGGGATGTTCGGCTTATGTTTATGGCCTATGGTTAGCCAACTCCCTGATCGCATCCAAGGCGTGTCATAGAATCCTCTTATTAACCGGCGAAACGCCCTCGAAATTTGTCAATCCTAAAGACCGCGCCACAGCCTTGCTGTTTGGTGATGCCGGCACGGCCTCGGCGTTAGAGGCCACATCCGACTCGAGTGTGTGCGCTCATTACATCATGATGACTGACGGGAAGGGTGCACGAGATCTCATTGTCCCAGGCGGTGGTTTCCGTGATCGCTTTCCTGATCAACAATCCCAATATTGCGTTGCAATGAATGGTGGACATATTTTTGACTTTACCCGAACTCGGGTTCCTGTCTTGATTGAAGACATGTTGGCATTCGCAGATAAAGAAGCGAGCAGTTATGATTATTTCATTTTTCACCAAGCCAACGAGTACTTAATAAAATTCATAGCCTCGAAGTCCAAGATCGACATGTCAAAAGTTCCAATCTTTATTGGACAATTTGGCAATACAGGTGCCGCTTCGGTTCCTCTCACCCTGGCGTTGGCTGGGCCTCCCAAGATAAACCGGGATTGCTATGATGTGATGCTTCTAGGTTTTGGA
>JBGOVH010000061.1:0-9363 GCA_041478005.1 Terriglobia bacterium
AAGATCGGCCCAGCTATCGCGAAACGAGCTCACAATCGTCGGCAAACTTCTCAATAAAGTGATAACTCCGGCGCAGGCCACTGCTCCTGCTCCGATGTAACGAACGTATCCGCGATAGATCTCTACCGGATTCATCTGGGAGATCAGCTTGTCCCCCCATCCGGGCTTCAAGATATCTTGAAGTTTGTCTCCAAAAATCGTAATCAAGGGAATCAGGACTAACCAGGAGAGCACACCCCCAGCTACCATCGTGCCGGCAATGCGGGGACCGATGATGTATCCCACCCCTAGATACTCGGGAGTGATTTCTCCATTAATTGTTGCGTTAGGGAACTGGCTGGCTCTGCGGGTGACGTAGCTGGGAACCTCCTTCCAAAAACCCAGAATGCTCATCAAGAACTTGTAAAGCAAGGCGACGCCGAGTCCGGCAAAAACTTTTTGAGCCAGATTTCCCCCTCGTTCTCCGGCGATGAGCACTTCAGCGCAAGCCGTGCCTTCCGGATACGGCAAGATGCCGTGCTCTTTGACGATAAGAGAACGCCGCAATGGGATCATGAACAGAACGCCGAGTATGCCACCGATCAGGGACAGGATAAGGATTTGGCCATAGCGGAAGTATTGTTCACCTTGATAAAGAAACAAAAATGCCGGGATTGTGAAAACAACTCCCGCCGCAATCGATTCGCCAGCCGAACCGATAGTTTGGACAATGTTGTTTTCCAGGATGGTGGAATTTCCCAGTCGTTTGAATACGGCAATGGCGAGAACTGCAATGGGGATGGACGCGCTGACCGTAAGACCCGCCCGAAGTGCAAGATAAACTGTGGATGCACCAAAGATAATTCCAAAAAAGGCGCCCAGCACGATTGCTTTCAGCGAGAATTCTGGAATGTCTTGGTCGTCTGGTACATACGGTTTGTGTTTTTCTAATAAAGGAGTTTCACTTGCGCGACCTTGGGCCTCTTCAGCCATCAGGATCTCCTTGTGAATTCAGGATTGAAAAAATCTACAGATACAGATGTTGGATTTCAGTTGAAGCCAGTTGAGTGGACAGTCGCCAGCCAAATTAGCATTCACGGAAAGTTTCCGTCAAGGCAAAGTTGTTGAGAATCAAGACAAGGTACTTCATTCAATTTCCACGCTTGGCAAGGAAGATTGCGAGTGGGGCGATATTGCGCAGGACGAAAGTGTAACCCAGACCCTATTGAGGCATCCCCGGCTTTCCATCGCAGGCTTGGACCAGAGTTCTTTATGAACTTCCCTCTCTTTGGCGAAATCCACGAAAAATTTTTCTAAAACAAACTTAACCTTATGCCGATGATTGAATTAGCCATTGAATTGCTTTTCTCGGAATGGAAAAGTAGTCTGGCCAATGTGTCAAGCAATTTTCGGGTTAGAAACACACCTGGCTGAATTGGGATTCTCAGTAAATGCCACAGAATTCTTGACAACATTGAACTTATTCTCTAAACTTCACTTTCACTTCTGCTAAGGAAGGTTCGCTGTGATCAAATTAGATATCATCAATCAAGTGGTTGACCGGACGGGAATCTCAAGAACCAAAGCGGAGCTGGCCGTAGACTCTGTCTTTGATGCCATGAAGGGTGCGCTGAAAAAGGATGATCGGATTGAACTTCGAGGTTTTGGTGTATTCACAATTAAGCCTCGGAAAACAGGTATCGGGAGGAACCCTCGCACAGGAGAGGAAGTCTCGATTCCCCCGGGGAAGGCAGTCCGTTTCAAGCCCGGCAAGGATTTGCAGTCTGTTTGATTTAAGACGAACTAAAGAACTTACATCCCTCTGCCACTTTATTGAACCTTCAGCGGATTGAAAAGACTTTGAGAATTTAGAAAAGGCGAGTTTACAAACTCGCCTTTTCTGTTTATATAGGATCTTAATGGATAAGTTTTCTGTTGGTTTGCCTCCATCTTCAGACCTCAAGCCAGTTTCCTATCTCCAGCATGACTTCGAGACATACCGGCCCAAGTACAAGCTTAGTTTGTTCTTATTCATCATTACTTTCTTTTCAATATTGATGGTTGGAGCTCAGTATTCCATTTCTTATCGGGGTAATGGACCGGCCGAAATCGATCCAGAATTTTTCTCTCTCTTAAAGCATCCTTCGAGACTAGCCATCGGATTCCCTTTTACATTTGCTCTTCTTGGTTTCTTTATGGCTCATGAGATGGGGCACTATTTGGTCTGCAGGTACTATGGCATTCGTGCTACTCTTCCTTATTTCATACCCTTTCCAAACTTAATTGGCACAATGGGAGCCTTCATTCGAATCAAGTCGCCTTTTCGAAGCCGTCGGGAACTCTTCGATGTCGGAATTGCAGGCCCGATCGCTGGATTCTTCGTCGCAGTCCCGGCTTTAATCATGTCTCTCCCCTTTTCAAAAGTAGCTCCCATGAAACCAGGGTTTGTTTACTTCCTGTTCGGAGAATCCCTGTTCTTTAAGTTTGTTACCAAACTCTTCGGACTCTACTTTCCGCCTGGGATGGATATCAATTATCACCCGGTGGCCATGGCAGCTTTAGTTGGTTTTTTTGCAACCTTCCTAAATCTGCTCCCGGTCGGCCAGCTCGACGGTGGACACGTGATCTATTCTCTGTTTGGCCATCGTCACCGTTTGATTTCAAGAATATTCGTATTCGCAGTCGTCCCCATCCTGATGTTTTTTTGGAGGTGGTGGGCAGTTTGGGCGATCATCCCGCTGGCCTTAGGGCTTAATCATCCTCCCACAGCAGACGACCATATTCCGCTTGGTTCAGCGCGCAGAGCGTTGGCCATTTTCGCATTGATTATCTTTGTTCTCTCATTTTCGCCTACTCCCATTCGAATCATCATGTAGGAAGGAATCGCGGGCTACCAAAGCCGTTACTTGGCGATCCCGTCGTCGGGCCTCCCCCCTTTTTCACATGATGTTGACAGGATCCACGTCAATGTGAACCTTTCTTAGGTCCAATCCTTCCGTCATTCCCTGTTCCAGACATTTCCTAAGCACGTCCTTCAATTTCAACCGGCTTTTGGATTTGACAATGAGTTGAAAGCGATGCTCGTTTTTCAATTTGGCAAGAGGAGAAAGTGTGGGGCCTAAAACCCTCATCTGAGAATCCGCAAATTGGGCCAGGAGTTTTGCAAAAGACTGGATAAGCTTGGCTGCAATGTCAAGACTCTTGTCACGCACAAGGATACAGGCCATGGAGGTGAACGGTGGGTAATGCATGAACCTACGGAAACGGATTTCTTTCTCATAAAAACCGATGTAGTCATGCTGCATCACGAACTTTAAGCAATAGTGATCGGGGTGAAAAGTTTGGATGAAGACCTTTCCAGGCAAGTCACCTCTGCCTGCGCGGCCCGACATTTGACTGAGCAAATGAAATGTTCGTTCTGCACAGCGAAAATCAGGGAACGACAGCGTTTGATCTGCCATTAGTATTCCCACCAATGTCACCTTATGGAAATCGTGTCCCTTCGAGATCATTTGAGTGCCCGCCAGGATATCGGTTTCACCCTGCTGAAACTGTCTTAAGATCTTGGCATGAGCATTCTTCTTTTGCGCAGTATCGCGATCCAGTCGGGAGATACGGGCGGGAGGAAAAGTCTTCTCCAACAAAGTTTCAATCTTTTCAGTACCTTCTCCCAGGAAGTAAAGATACTCGCTGGAACAACGAGGACAACTCTTAGGAATCTTTTGTTCGTAGGAGCAGTAATGGCAGAGAAGGCGGTCTTTGGCCTTATGGTAGGTTAAGGTGATGCTGCAATTCTTGCATTGAAGGTTCTGGCCGCAACTTCGGCAGAGCAAACTGGCCGAATAACCGCGCCGATTCAGAAGGATCAAGATCTGCTCTTTTCGCTCAAGCCGTTCTTTGATTTCAGCTGCCAAGGTCGTGGAAAAGACAGATCGTTTCTGGGAAGCTTTGAAGTCGTCCCGCATGTCAATGAGTTTTACCTCTGGCAATGGGCGCGACAGAACTCTTGAGGCGAGACAAAGGTATTTATATTTGCCAGTTTGGGCATTGTAAAAAGTTTCAATGGCAGGTGTTGCCGAGCCCAAGACCACCAGTGCGTTGCCCATTTTCCCGCGCACAAGCGCGGTATCCCGCGCATGGTATCGTGGGCTTTCCTGTTGCTTATAAGAAGGATCGTGCTCTTCATCAACGACAATCAACCCGATATCCAATAGCGGTGCGAAAACTGCAGACCGCGTTCCAATGACTACCCGGGCTTCCCCTCGCTTAATCCTCCACCATTCGTCGTAGCGTTCCCCGTCGGCTAGACCGCTATGAAGGATGGCTATCCCTCGGCCCAAGCGATTGCGAAACTCCTGGGCGACCCGCGGAGTGAGTCCAATCTCCGGCATCAACACCATGCAGCTTCTTTTTTGGTCCAATGTTCTTTCAATGAGACTCAAATAGACTTCAGTCTTGCCGCTTCCCGTGACTCCGTGAAGGAGAACAGGCACAAAAGTGTTGCTCTGCTGGAATTGATAAAGCTCCTGCAAGACACGTCTTTGCTCTTCCGTATGTACATGCTGCGGGGAAGAAGAGATCCCTTCCAGCCCTTTCATGGGGTCTCGATCGAGTCGCCCCCATGAAAGTTCAATGAGGCCTTTCTTCTCCAGGCTCTTCAAGGCGGAATGTGAGATTCCTAGCTGAGCCAACAATTTTTGAGCCAAGAAAGGTTGTTGAACACTTGAGAGGTGCTCCAAGACCTTTCTCTGCAAGGATGTTATCTTTAAAGAAGGGAGCTTTTCGATGGTATTTGGATTAGAAGAAACGAAGAGTTGCAACCGGGGTGTCATTACCTTCGTATCCAACACTTGCTCAATTTGGATGTACTGCCTCGAGGCCAGTTTTCGCAATTCTCCTTCGGTCACTCTAGATCCCAAAATCTTGGCGAGCTGCCCGATCCCGAGGTTCTGTCGTTTGGCCAGAATCTCCAGAATCTGCTTTTCTTTAGGCGACAGCCTCTGTAGTTCCGAGTGTTCAGCTGCATCCAGACCGGCACACGTAATCGTAATTCTCTTCTTGCTTTGAATATTGATCTTCGGAGGCAGGCAAGCTTTGAGGACCTCACCCAAAGAGGCAAAGTAGTATTGTGAAATCCACTCAGAAAGCTTGAAGAGTTCAGAAGAAATCAGACTCGCTTCATCGATGAGGTCCAGGACCTCCCTAAGTGCGACGTTGGCGGGAAAATCCTGAGGCAGCTTTGGCAGGCTTTTCGTCACAAAAGCGGTCAGCCGGCGATTCTGGAACGGGACCAAAACCCTTTGTCCTGGCTGGATCTTTTCATATATAGGTTGTGGACAGCAGTAAAAGAATGTTTGCTGCAGAGGCAGCGGGAAAGAGACTTGCACGAACATGCGGTCTACTTATGCGAAATAGGACAGTTTGGAAAGGGAATTGTCAAATGTAGGAAAAGTTTCCGCGGAGATCGCCAAGGACACCGAGGAGCAACCCTTGAAAAGGAATGGACCGTGGCAGAGTCGTTTACATCCATTGAGCAAGAGGGTGCGGGCGAAACTCTTTTGACACGCTCCAGCCTTTAAAGTGAAATCAAAAAATACTCAGCCAATCTCATCCAGAAGTGTCCTGATTTTCTTCATGTCTTCCCAGACGTCTCGCTTGGCATCAGGGTTACGTAAGAGGTAGGAAGGATGCCAGGTAGGCATGACCTTAATGCCACAAAGATCATGAAAACGTCCGCGCAACTTGCCAATGGGCGCTTTTGTATTGAGCACAGTCTGCGCAGCAGTTGCGCCCAGACAGGAAATGATCTTGGGTTGAATAGCTCCCAGTTGACGGAAAAGGAAAGGTGAACAGGCGGCAATCTCATCAGGTTCGGGGAATCGGTTGCCTGGAGGACGGCATTTCACCACGTTGCAGATATAAACCTCTTCCCGTTTGAGGCGGATCGCTTCGATAATTTTTGTTAGCAGTTGTCCGGCCTTCCCAACAAATGGAAGTCCTTGTTCGTCTTCATCAGCGCCCGGCCCTTCGCCCACAAACACCAGAGCCGCTTGTGGGTTGCCCGATCCGAAAACAATGTTCTGTCGGGTGGAGCACAGCTTGCAACGCTGGCAATCTCCCAGATCCTGCAGAACTTGATCTAGTGTTTCGATCGAATTGCGCGGAATCAGATCGGTTTCAAATAATGTCAAGCTATTTTCCCTCTCGGTCGATGACCCGACATCGCTGTTCTCCAGGGGGGGCTTTTCCGAGACATTCTGTCTGGCTCCGGAGCCTTCAGAGGCAGGTCCAGAGCGCATGCGTTGTTCGAAAGACCTTTGAAGAAGATAAGAAGGTTCGACACGCAATCCTGTGATCCCGATTTCTCGATAGAATTCCAAATGGGCTTTCAGTTGCTCTAAGTAGAAAAGCCGAGAGTTTTCAGACATGCCGGTTCTTGAAGGCGATAATCTGGTTCAGGATTTCATGGGCCACTTCGCCCTTAAGGCGTTTACCAAAATTCAATTCCTGACCGTCACGGGCGAGAATAGTGACGATGTTGGTATCACTGTCGAATCCGGCCCCTTGCTGGGTTACATCGTTAATGACCAAAATATCCAGAGACTTACTCTTGAGTTTCTTGCGGCCGTTTTCTAAAGCTTTGTCGGTCTCAGCTGCAAAGCCAACAATGAGTCGGTTTTCCTTTGTCGCTCCCAGTTCTGACAGAATATCAGGAGTGGGTATTAGCTCCAGATGTAAGTGCCCACCGTCTTTTTTAATCTTGCCTGGGGAAATTCTTAAAGGCTTAAAGTCAGCTACTGCAGCGGCTTTGATAAGGATAGTGGCCCTGGGGAACTCCTGGAGGACTTTTTCTCGCATCTCTTCAGCCGATCGAACCGAGATAAACTCGACGTTACGGGGCGGTTCAAGGCGAGTGGGCCCGCTTATGAGAATCGTACTGGCTCCCCTGGATTGGGCTGCCGATGCTACTTGATAACCCATTTTCCCCGAAGAGCGATTGGTGATGTAGCGGACAGGATCAATATCTTCACACGTCGGTCCTGCAGTGACCAAAACGGTTTCACCCGCAAGATCCTGGGCCGGACTTGTAACCTGCAATACCTTATTTACAATGACATCCAGCGCCGCCAATCTCCCTTTGCCAATAATACCCTCTGCCAGGTAACCCTCTTCTGGTTCCACGATGCTGACACCCAAAGAACGCAACTTGCCAAGGTTCTCCTGGACTGCGGGGTGATGCCACATGTCTACGTTCATGGCTGGCGCCAGGATGACGGGGGCCTTGGTGGCGAGGTAAAGTGTGGACAAAAAGTCGTCTGCAATCCCGTTGGCAAATTTGGCAAGAGTATTGGCTGTAGCTGGAGCCACCAGCAAAGCATCTGCGGAGTGAGCCAATTGAATGTGCTCAATAGCTGCCTCGGTTCCGGCCTCCGATTCTTCTTCGATAAACATCTGAGTAATCACACGGTTCCGGCTCAAGGCAGCCATAGTCAGCGGTGCGATAAACCTCTGGGCATTTTCCGTCATCACCACCGTCACTTCACACCCTTGTTTTTGCAAGAGACGAAGCAACTCGGTAGCCTTGTAAGCAGCGATGCAACCGGTAACGCCCAAAAGAATCTTCATTTGCCCAAAGCAGAAACAAACACTCCCTGAAGAGATATACGCTTATCTCAGTGGAGATGCAGATCATGAAACCGAAATCATCAATTCCTAATGTCCCTTTGCCTTCTTGGGTGCCCCTCTCTTCGTGGTTTTGGCTTCCTCGATAATGTCGTATTTTACCAAGCCGGAGGCGACCTCCTCCATGGCGATTCGCGTAAACTTCCTGGAAGGTCCCGCCACCATCGGCCGGGAGCCTGCCTGTAGCTGCCGAGTTCTTTTGGCGGCCACAATAATGTATCGGAATTTACTGTCAATGTTTCCCAAATTGATTGCCAATTCAAATACCTCCAAAGGTTTTAATAATGGATTCGACTCGATGAGTCATATTGTTTGTGCGACAACGCTCCGAACAAATGATACTACGCATCAACTCAAAGGATTGAGAAAGGTCTTCATTGATAACTACGTAGTCATAAGATTTGTAACGATGGATTTCCTTATGGCTAGCCCAATGAAGTCGCTTGAAAATGGTCTCTTGACTGTCTTGTTTGCGGTTTTCTAATCGAGACTTTAGGGCCTCATAAGAAGGCGGCATGATGAAGATGGATACCGCCTGTGGAAGCCGATTTCGGACCTGGGCTGCACCTTCGGTGTCAATGTCTAGGACAAGGTCTTTTCCCTCGGAAAAGGCTTGCTGCATAGCTGACTTAGCAGTCCCGTAATAGTATCCAAAGACCCTGGCGTATTCCAAAAACTGGTCTTCCTGAATCATTTTTTCAAAGGCCAGCTCACTCACAAAGAAGTATTCCTTACCGTCTTTCTCATTCCCACGCGGCTTCCGGGTTGTATAGGAAACCGAAAAAGTCAAGCCGGGAACCTTTCCCAGTAAATTGGCAACCAACGTGGACTTTCCAGAGCCTGAAGGAGCTGAAACAATAAACACATTTCCTTTTTCACTCATGGGAATTGCAAAGGTTCTCTGATTCGAAACAAACCACACAGGAATGAGGAAGACTGAATTGTCCCCGCGGCCAAGTTTTGGGTATTCCTGTATCGACCCTCACTCCACGTTTTGAATTTGCTCCCGAATTTTCTCCACTTCTGTTTTGATCACGATCGCCGCGCTTGCGATTTCCAACCCGTTGCCAGTCAAACCAGTCGTCTTGGACAGAATCGTATTAGCTTCCCGGTTCATTTCTTGCAGCAGGAAATCCAGTGTCTTTCCGACCTCATCTCCCGAGTTCAAAAGCGTTCTACACTGACGACTATGGCTTTGGAGGCGGGTGACTTCTTCAGTAATATCACTTCGCTCCACATAGAATGCGGCTTCCTGAACAATCCGGGCAGGGTCCACAGCGGCGCCGGCCAGGATTTCATTTAAACGGGTCCTTAGTCGCTCCTGATAAACCATGAGCGATCCCTGCATTTGTTGCCCAATCCGCTCCACCTCGCAATCAATGGAATCAAGCCGCTTGAGGATATCAACCTTCAGAGTCTCTCCCTCGTCCATTCTCATTCGATCCAGGTCTTGAAGAGCAATTTCTGTCGCTTCTGTAATTCCTTGGTGGACGAGGTCCTGGATTTCGGGTGATAGACTCGCACTTTCAAAATTCAATATTCCAGGAATTCTAAGGAGTTGAACCAGATCTACTTCGCCCGACAAGAAAAAATCATTCTTCAGCTTCTCAATCGCAGTGAGGTAGGCTTGCAGAGTTGAGGTATTCAGAAAAAAAGCAATGTCTGAGTTTCTTTCAAGGGTCACTGCCAGATCAATTCTTC
>JBGOVH010000435.1:0-3575 GCA_041478005.1 Terriglobia bacterium
GTCCAATCTCAGTGATCGTCTCACTTAACTTTGCCCAAGAGCAATCAGATCGCCTTTGCTGAATCTGGCGTACCATCTCGTCTTCGCGTCGTGAAGTGTAAAAATCAACCACCGATCGGGCAATTGCTTCCGAGTCCCGTGGCGGGACCAGGTAACCCGTCTTTCCCTCATCCACCGCTTCAGGCAAGCCGCCAACCTTCCCCACGATGACTGGTTTTCCAAAGCCAAAAGCCAATTGGACTATCCCACTTTGTGTGGCAGTCACATAGGGAACCACCACAACGTCAGCGGCTGCGAAGTATCGGAAGACCTCCTCATTGGGGATGTAATGCTGCACAAAAGTCACGTGGGTCTGGAGTTTAAGATTTTGGATAAGATCGGTGTATGTTCTTGACTCCCCCCAAACCTCCCCAGCAATCAAAAGATGGACTTGAAGGCTCTCTAGGATTCGGGGCAAGCTTTCCAGAAGGTAGCGCAATCCTTTGTATTCTCGAATAAATCCGAAGAAAAGAATCACCCGCTCCGCGTTAATGCCCACTTGGTGCCGAGCCTCAGCCTTGCTGAGTTGGGAATCGGATCTCAAGTGTTCGTATATGGGGTGTGGACAAACCCGGACATGTGCGTCGCGCGAAGGTCCAATCCATCGAACCAGGTTGCTCTTGTCATAGCTTGAATGAGTGATGAAGTAGTCTCCTTTGGTAATGACTTTCTTGGAGACAGTTAACTTTAGCCAGGAGGACTCATGCTCAATAACGTTGTGACAGACAAAAAGGACCTTGGTGGAGAAATACTTTTTCAAATTCTTAAGAAAGACCCAGTAAAACGGCGCCCAATAGACCACCGACCAAGGCAGGACTACCAATCTCGAATGGGACTTGCCCACTTCGTGGGCGATCCGGCGCCATTGACGGAAACTCAAGGCGTCAAAAGTCTGAGTGGTTGATTCATGGACGGCAAGTCCGGAACTGGGTTCGCGATCGGAAGCCCCCGGGAACAACCATGAAGGATATTGGCGAGAGTAGGAAAAGAACTGGACTTCGTGCTGGAGTCGCAAGTTTCGGACCAGCAGAGAGGTGTAATGTGAAATTCCGCCGCGGAACGGATAAGTAGGACCTACAACCGAAAATCTCATCAACGCTTGGATCGACCGGACTGAATAGCTCCCGCTGTTCTCTCTAGAACTGATTCCTTGCCAGTCTCTCCTGCCAATTCCATTTTCCTGATGCGGTAAAGAACTTCCTCATTGAGCCTGCGGTTGGCGCCAATCAGGTCTGCTACCAACCCGATGACCATGATCTGAAATCCCACGATCATGAGGATGGCAGAAAGAATCAGTGATTGAATATGCCCGCTTGCTCCCGCTGACAAATAAAAGTAGAGGTAGCGCAGGCCCAATCCAACCCCCAAGAGGAAAGAGGTTCCACCGATGAACAAGAAAACCTTCAACGGATTATACATCGAGTAAATTCGCAGCAAAGTCACGGTTGACTTCTTTAGATATTGCCAGGTAGATCCTGCCAATCGTGATTCGCGCAACTTGTCGTTTACGCGCACCGGGACCTGAGTGATCCTTAAAGGGCCTGTCCCAGCGTGGATAAGGGTTTCCAGAGTGTAGGAAAACTTGGAATAGACAATAGTTCTTAATGCCGCTTCTCGGTTAAAGGCTCGAAATCCGCTGGTTGTGTCTTCAATCGGGCAGCCTGATGCTTTTCGTACGACCCAGCTCCCAAGCTTTTGAAGCCATTTCTTGGTGGGAGAAAAGTGTCCTATCGAGAAAATGTCGCGAGATCCCACAACGAGATCGGCCTCTCCCTGAAGAATGGGTTTGATCAGTTTCTCGATGTCTTCACCAAAATACTGATTGTCGGCGTCGGTATTCACGATGATATCAGCGCCCAACTTCAAGCAGGCGTCCAATCCGGCTCGGAAAGCCGAAGCTAGTCCCTGATTCTTACCCAATTCCGCAACATGGTCGACCCCTAATTCACTCGCTCGCTTCATCGTGTTGTCGGTAGAGCCATCATTAATGACCAATGTCTCGATCTGGTGGATTCCATCTATCTTGGAAGGCAATCGTTGCAGGGTCAGCGGCAGGGTTGATTCTTCGTTGTAACAAGGTATTTGGATAATGAGTTTCATAAGCAAACGAACACTCGCCAAAGCTCCCCTTCCTCAGTTGAGGAGGGGACAGGGGGTGGTCGCCTTTGCCACATTTACGACTGAGCCGACAATTCTATGACGGCCGCGCCTATTGGCAGTGCGACAGTGGCTAACACGGGAATCTTTTTGCTGTCGGTTGTCAACCAAAGAGTGATTTTCTTGTCACTGAGCAAGCTTCCATCACTGCGCAGGATAAACTCTACCCGGTGGGTCTTAAAGTTCCCAAGCTTTGTCGATATCAACTCGAGGCCGACAACTTTCCCTTCCAATTGGTACGTCTTGCTTCCGTCCTGAACTGGAAAAACTACCAGCATACCGGGCTTGAGACCAAGGCTTCGGATAGAATACAGCGCCGAAATAGGATCTTGCGTGCCCAACTCGATTGGAATTCTTTTCGATTGATTTTTGGAATTGGTAAAAGTTGCCCAATGATTTAGTTGATCGAAAGCCACTCGCTCTTTGACAATCCGGCTTCTTTCCTTGAAATTTTTTTCAAAGAGCGTTGGAGCGCCCATGGAGGTGTCAAAGTGGGAGACAAATTCGTCTGTGAACGGGTAGCTGGCTGCCGTCGCCGTTGCAGTGGTCGCTCTCAACTCGAACCGGAAGATGCCGACTGACTTCGGATTTCCCGGGCTCACGCTTAAATCAGCTCCACCGGCCTCTAGAATATTGGACCACGAAATCCGATAAGATAATTTTTCTCCTGCCTGAAAGGGAAGCAACTCCGTTGACGTCTGAGCGATTGCCCATCCTAAGAACAAGATGGCCATTCCTGTTCCACATAAGACCTTCCACACAAATGTCATGAAGTCGCTCTCAGGTTCATTTTGGGTTCCCAGCGTTATGATCGGCCTGATAATGCATCTTCAGTAGGTCCAGGCCAAAATCTCCGTCAAACTCACGCCAAACGCTGTGAATGTGGTTGGCATCGTTCTGCGTATTGTCGTATTCCACAAGGAACGTTGGGCCTTGAATTCGATAGTAATGCTTCATTCCTCGCTCCAGCCCACCAGCCCAGGCAAAGTGGATCTTGTCGATGCCGCCGTTGTGCACCTTATCAAGCTCAGTCTTGGCTACATCGTCGGGCATATTATGGGCGTACTCTTCGATCAATGTGGTTAGAAGCTCGACTTGCTTCTTCGTCATTTTACCTGTCGGCAAACCTGTCGCATTGCCTGGTTCCACTTTCCGGGAGTGTTCGGTGATGATGTCCTTGGGGGCCTCAGCTGCAATTAATGCGATCCCAAGCTGGTTCTGATCGAAAGACTTAACGAGTTCCCTGGCAAAATCCTCTTCCTTGCGCAAGACTCTAAGGCCTTGCCGAGGCCCGCTCTTTACCTCTGCCGGATTTGAACCTAGAAAGGTTGGTGCGCCAGCAATCAAGTGACCTTTCACTACCGTAAAGTTTAATGAAA
>JBGOVH010000570.1:0-2783 GCA_041478005.1 Terriglobia bacterium
CAAGGGCTTCGCCCTTGATATTCCGGCTGACGCAGGTTGGAGGGCCGAATTCCGCGAGGCCGGTTTGGCGGCTTCGCAGAGCTCAGCCCTCCATCGAGTTCTTGGAACCTGAAACGAGAACAGAATTCTACAGAATTCTCGTAACGTTCCGCATAAAGGGCTAGCCGCCTAACTGTGGTTACTATCCCGCAGTTACTGCAGCAGGGTACGGGGTTGAAGCGGCTTGGGTTCTTTGAAAAACTCGGTAATCACTTGGCGGGCTTTCGCAAGATCAGGGCAACGGTTGATTTGAGTCGAAAGGAAATGGCCAAAGAACACCCACTTATGCCCCCACGCCACAAAGAGCCGCAAGCGTGAAATTTGTTCAACTGGAGAAAACCAGGCTTCTAACTGATCGCAAAATTGCGTTAAGGCCCGGTAGTATTCTCTCCCTTCCTCCTCGGGTGATCGCGGAGCCCGCTCACCTTCCCGACCTCGGGGCGGGGGAAAACCCAAGGCTTCACCCACCTGCCAAAAAATCCAGGGCCGTGCTGTCGCCGCGCGGGCCACCATCACGCCATCGCATCCGGTTTCAGCCTGCATTTTAAGGACGTCTTCCGACTCTTGAACATCCCCATTGCCAATCACTGGAATACGAACTGACTCCCTGACACGGGCGATATATTTCCAGTTAGCTCTGCCCTTGCGGTGGTGCGCTTGGATGCGCGGATGGAGCGTCACCCAGTCGGCTCCTGCCTCCTCAAGCATTCGGGCAAAGTCAATGAGGTACTCCGGGTCGTCACTAAGCCCAGTTCTCATCTTTACCGAGAGGGCGAGTGGCGTCAGTCGGCGCGTTTGTCGGACCACCAGCTCGGCGTAGCGAATGTCTCCCATCAAAGCCACTCCCCAATTATGCTTAAGCACCTTGCTGACGGGACATCCCATGTTGATGTCAACACCAGCAGGACAGATGGCTTGAAGTTTATCAAGAGAATGCCTAATCAGGATCTCATCATTGCCTAAGAGTTGAGGAATCAGGTCATCCTCTCCTTCAGCCACCTTTGTCTGAGGTGTCTCGCCCACGATTTCTGCAGGCAAGAGACGGGTTGAAAGCATCTCGGTAAAGAGCAGGGTACTGACATTGGCGGGAAGATAAGAGCGGATCAGCTGTCGGAAGGCCACATGAGAAAGTCCGGCCATGGGCGCAAAAATGACAGGGAAATCCACTCGACGCCCGTTGCCAAAACGAACCTGGCCAAGTCTGGATTGAGCGAATATGGGGCTTTGAATGTCCTGAGATAAAGTCAGATCAGATCTTCTCCAATCGAAGGAAGAGGCATGATAGAGGGGGAAAAGGCGAAAGGGGGAAAGGCGAAAGGGGGAATGCGACAACTTCTACCTTTCCTTTTCGCCCTTTTCCCTTTTTCCCTCTTAACCTTTTTCCCTCTTTCCCTTTAATTTACCTTGAGATTCATACTGGCAATGGCTTTTTGGGCAATGGGATTTTCCGGATCGAGGTCAAGCGCCTTGACATATTCATCCAGAGCTTTCATCTGATCTCCCTGGATCATATAAATGTGACCAAGATTGAGGTAGGGGAAATGCTTGGGCTCATACCTTTTTGCCGATTTTGCAAGCTCCAACCAGGGGATGGCCTCATCCAGGAGTCCCAACTGCATCAAGTAAACCCCAATATCGTTGTAGGGGTTCCCGAATTCCGGATCGATCTGGATGGCTTTTTTGCAATCCTCCACCGCCTGTTCTAACATGCCTAGGAATGAAATGGCCCAGCCTCGGTACGTGTAACCCTCAGCCGTGGGAGAGGATTTCAGGCTTTCATTAAAGCAATCAATCGCGGACTGAACACGACCCGCCATTAATTCTTGAACTCCCTCTTCCCAAAGCTTGCGGGCACGCTCTTGATCGTTAAAACTCTTGTTCATGGTCTAACCTTCGGACGACAACCCAAGGTTGATACTAACATAGGAATTCGATTCATGGAAAAATTGGAAAAGGAAACTATTCAAAGTCGAGGGTCCATATTTTGGCAATGCTGGCGTATGGTGGGTCTTTCGTCGCTTTTGGGAGTTTGAGTCAATGTGAAACCCTCGAATTCAGATCGTTTCTCTATTTGACTTGCCCTCGTGGGTGGGAGTAGTATTGCCACGTTCTTACCTTCTCTCTATTGATCGCCGCCACCAGCCATTATCGGAAAGACGATTTCCGCTGTCAAATCCGAGGGAAGGTGAGTTGCCGGCTTAATGTAAATTACTGATCACTTGTTATCACTTGTCACTCATCACTGCTTTTATGACCCCTGAACGTTGGCAGCAGATCGAGAAACTCTATTATGCAGCCCTGGAGGTTGCGGAGAAGGAACGTGCCTCATTCCTCGAACGAGCCTGCGACAGAGATACTGAATTACGTAGTGAAGTCGAATCGCTGCTGGCCACGCATCAAGAGACCGGAGAGTTTTTGAGTAAACCCACTATGGAAGAGGTTGCGAAAGTAATGATGGACGAGCGCCAATCTTTGCTGGGGCAGCAGCTGGGCGCCTACAAGATTCTTTCGCTGCTTGGGGCTGGCGGAATGGGCGAAGTTTACAAGGCTAGAGATACCCGGCTGAATCGCAGCGTGGCGATCAAGGTCCTGCCGCGACACCTGTCGGAGCGAGCCGATCTGCGTCAACGGTTCGAGCGAGAAGCGCGTGCCATTGCGGGTCTGAACCATCCGAATATTTGCGCCCTGCATGACATCGGGAGACAGGATGGGATTGATTTCTTGGTGATGGAGTATCTGGAAGG
>JBGOVH010000593.1:0-2644 GCA_041478005.1 Terriglobia bacterium
CGCATCATATGGTAGACCTCACAGATCATCTGCATGTCTCCGTATTCAATGCCGTTGTGAACCATCTTGACAAAGTGGCCCGCACCATCTTCACCGACCCAGTCGCAGCACGGCTCTCCACTGTCCGTCTTGGCACAGATCGACTGGAAGATAGGCCTAACGTATGGCCACGCGGCTTTGGAGCCGCCAGGCATAATGGAAGGACCAAGCAGGGCTCCTTCCTCCCCGCCGGAGACGCCGGTCCCGACAAAGAGCTTACCGGCAGCTTCAACCCGCCGAGTACGGCGGATCGTGTCCGGAAAGTGGCTGTTACCACCGTCAATGATGATATCTCCCGACTCAAGGAGTGGCAGAATCAACTCAATAAAATCATCTACGGCCTGCCCGGCTTTGACCATCAGCATGACGATACGAGGCGTCTTGAGATGCCCGCACAGCTCTTCGACGGAGTGACACCCAATGATCTTTTTCCCTTTGCCGCGGCCATTGTTGAAATCGTCTACCCTGGAAGTGGTACGGTTAAAGCAGGCGACCATGAACCCCTTGCTTTCCATATTTAAGATTAGATTTTCACCCATCACTGCCAACCCGATAACCCCAATATCTGCTTTTCCCATTTTTGCCTCCCAATAAAAGATAAATAAGCCGCGAATGAACGCGAATGAATACGAATAAAGTCGGATCAGCCCTAGACAAGCGTTTGGAGACCTTAGCCCATATAGTTTACGTCCTCATTGCGTTCATTCGCGGGTTCGCATTAGAGCCGTTTTAGCAAAGGCGCTGATTCGCGTCCTTCGCGGCCAGCCTGCTATTTGAAACGAAATCTGGTGAAACTTTTCGGCGAGCCTGGCTGACTCCTCATTGAGTCGTACGGTACTCAGAGAGAACTCGCGTCGTCGGGGATAGCTTTTCCGTAATGCATTGAAAGCTCTCGCCCGTTCTTCGGGGTTGGCGTCCTTCATGGCATCACGGAATTGGGCATCGTCTTTCATTATGGGGTACACTTTGAAGACAGCCTCAGCAATGATGTCTTCATCCGTGCGACCTGCGGGGTCTACTGCGATTAAGGGGAATTCTGTCTCTGGCAGCAACGGTGTGACAGTCCAGTGAGGTTCTCGCCCCAGCCAGCAACAGGCCTGCTGGTATACCTGTACCGTACCTTTCACTTTGCCGTCAAACGAGTGACCTGCAATGTGAGGAGTAGCTAGAAGCGCCAATTCCACCAGTGCGGGATCGGGTGCTGGTTCACCTTCCCAGACATCCAGCAAAGCATCTGAAATCCAATGATCCGTCAAGGCCGATTTGAGAGCGTTGCCATCTACCACCGCTCCCCTCGAGGTATTTATCAAAACAGCAGTTCGGCGCATTCTACGAAGGAAGGCATCGTCAACCAAATGAAATGTGGCGTCCTGGCCGTTGTAAGTCAAAGGAGTGTGGAGGGTGATAATGTCCGCGTCGAGAATCTCTTCCAACGGGCGGTAACGCGGGTCGCCTGTTTCGCGTGCGAGAGGCGGGTCATTCTCCAAAATCCGCATCCCTAGCCCCTCAGCCCGCTTGACCACGCGGCCCCCTACATTGCCACAACCCACTATGCCAATCGTTTTGCCTAGCAAAGAAACTTGTCGCTTTTCAGACCAAAGGAACAACGCCGCGGTAACGTAGTCTGCTACGGAATTGGCATTACAACCCGGTGCGCTGCAATAATGGATGCCGGCTTTGTCCAAGTACGCGGTGTCGATATGGTCCATCCCAATGGTTGCCGTGCCCACAAATTTGACGGCTGTGCTCTCGAGAAGCTCAGCGTCAACCTTGATGGTGGATCGACAGACCAGAATGTTCGCGTCCCGCAAGGCGTCTCGGGTGATTTGTTTGCCAGGCAGGAGGATCGTTTCGCCTAAGGTAGAAAACGCCTCTTTTACGTAGGGATTATTTTCATCAGCGACGATTTTCATTTCACAATCAATGTTTCGTGGTTTCTAATGTTTCCATTTACTCCGGATCTGGCAATGCGAACGTCACGATGTTGGTTCCTGCCGCCATCGTCACATATTGTTGTCCATTCAGCGCAAAGGTCATGGGGCTGGCGCTTAAGCGCGAAGCTCCTGTATTAAAGTGCCACAGAGGCTTACCAGTCCTGGCGTCCGCAGCCACAAAGTAGCCGCTATCATCTCCAAAGAAGACCAACCCACCTGCAGTAGAAAGTGTTCCGGCCCAGGAATCCGCATCCCCGATCAAAGGATATTCCCAGCGTATTTTGCCAGTGGACAAATCGACTGCCCTCAGAAATTTTTGACCGCGCTCCCCGGGAATGGCTTGAGCCCCAGTTCCTTCAAAGCCTCTGCCCTTTTGATAACCTTGTGTTGAACTCACATACTTGTCGCACTGTTCCATTGCCACCACGTAGAAAAAGCCGGTCTGCGGATTGAAAGAGGGTGAAAACCAGTTTGTTCCCCCAACCACACCAGGGCAAGCCCGGTTTCCCTCGGGTTTGGGCTCCGTATCTGGCAAGACTTCCGGTTTTCCATCGGTACTGATCCCCTTGGCCCAGTTGAGAGAGCGAATGAAGGGCTTAGCCAGCAATACTTTCCCGTTTGTGCGGTCCAGTATATAAAAGAATCCGTTACGGTTGGCTTGCACCAAGAGC
>JBGOVH010000233.1:0-5171 GCA_041478005.1 Terriglobia bacterium
GTCAGTCCAGGAAATGTGAGACAGCTACGCTCTCGATGATTGGAGGACCTGCCCAACATCCAGCATGCGCTGACCGCTGACACCGAACTCCGGACTATGAACTCCGAGCTCCGGAAACCGCTACTTTCTTTCCCTCAATAATCTTGCGCTCTCGCGCGCGATTACCAGTTCTTCATTGGCCAAAATCACCAGAACCTTCACCGGCGAATCTTCCTGGGAGATGACGGCATCCTTGCCTCGAATTTGATTTCGCCTTGGGTCAAGTTGAACCCCGAGGAACTCCAGCCCTTGACAGATACTCTGGCGGACGTTGATTCCGTTTTCTCCGATACCTCCGGTGAAGGCCAGCACGTCTAGCCCTTCCAGCGCCGCTGAATACGCCCCGATGTATTTCTTCGTTTCATAAACAAGAACGTTCAACGCCAGCGCAGCTCTCACGTTGCCTTCGACTGCGGCTTGCTCAAGGTCGCGGACATCGCCGCTCAGCCCGGAAATTCCTTTGAGCCCACCATTCTGGACAAGTACGCGGCGAATGTCTTCAGTGGAAAGCTTTTCTTTCTCCATCAGGTAGAGGAGGATAAAGGGATCCAAGTCTCCATTACGGGTTGCATTGGGCAAACCCGACTGAGGAGAGAAACCCATGCTGGTATCAATAGAAATGCCATGCTTGATAGCACAGATACTGGAACTCCCACCGAGATGGCAGGAGATGATGCGGAGATCGTCTCTGGATCTCCCCACCAGCTCGGGTGCTCGATGGGAAATGTAACGGTGAGAAGCACCATGAAAACCGTAGCGGCGAATTGCATGTTTTTCAGACCATTCATAAGGGATAGCATAGGTGCGGGCATAGTCAGGGAGTGTTTTGTGAAATGCCGGCTCAAAAACACCCACCAGCGGTTTCCCAGGAAGAACGTCCTGAAATATCCGGAAGGCCTCAATATAGGGTGGGTTGTGCGCCGGCGCCAGGGGAGTGTACTCCTCCATCGCCTGAATGATGGGCTCGGTGATGAAAACTGAATCGGCGATGTTCTTGGCGTGAACCGGCTTGAAACCCACGGCATCGAGTTCTTCCAAATTAGACAGCACACCCGATGCCGAATCAGTTAGAGTCTGTATCACCTGTTGAATGGCGGCACGCTGGTTCGGACATTCAATATTCCTCTCTAGTTTTCGGCCCCCTCCCAACTGATAACTGAAGGCTGAGACTGGGCTGCCAACCCGGTCAACCTTTCCAACCGCCAGAACTTACTCATTCTCCATCTCAAATAGGCGAAATTTCAGAGATGTTGAGCCTACATTGATAACCAGGATTTTCACGATGCTTTGCGGCTCCTTCAGAGTATTATCTGCTCACAATTAGGGAACAGGACAAGGAGCGGATGAAGACCCAAGAGTCAATTGCTTTCGCTCCTGGGTACTGCCGTTTACTTCACCAACAATATCCCTATGGCAATCGATCGGATTTTGGTTTCCGGAGTTTCGGCACGAGAAAGGAGGATGAGTGGAACTTTTGCGCCGACAACAACGCCCCCGGATTCGCCCTTGGCGAAATACAGGATGGAGCGATACAGAATATTGGCCGCTTCTATATCCGGCGCAACGAAGATGTCGGTCTTCTCAACTAAAGGACTCTCAATCGCTTTTCGATCCGCTGCAAATTTACTTAGTGGAACATCGAGGGCGATGGGACCCTCAACGTAGGCTCCAGTTATTTGCCCGCGCCGGTTCATCAAGGTCAGTCCGGCCGCATCAAGGGTCGCAGGCATATCTGGATTCACAAATTCCAAAGCGCAAAGTGCAGCAAGATTGGGTTTATCAATGCCGATAGCATGCGCAACTTCAATGGCGTTCCGGCAAATTTCAGCTTTCTGCTCTAAATTCGGGGCTATGTTGATAGCGGCATCGGTCATGACCATCAGGCGGTGGAACCCCGGAACCTGAAATACAATCACCTGGCTTAGCAACCGTCCAGTTCGGAGCCCCGCTTCCTTGTCAATAACCACTCGAATTAGAGTAGCCGTACTGATCTTACCCTTCATCAACAGTTTTGCTTTGCCTTCCCTAATAAGGGCAATGGCCTTCCGAGCAGCTGTGGATTCATCAGGTTCGTGGACGATTTGCTCGTGTGGAATGTCAAGGCCGGCAGAGTTCGCCAGAGAATGAATTTTTTCCGAGTTTCCTACGAAGATCCCCTCAGCAAGATCTAGATCTTTTGCCTGTTTGAGTGCCTCGATCACATCAGGATCATGACCGGCAGCAACTGCAATCCTGACGGGACCTTTCTTACGTGCGGCTTCAACTAACTCATCAAGGTTGCGAAACATGCGCTCTTTCCTCTTTAAGAACCGAATTCGCAATTTCATCGAATTCGGCATTCGTCAGTAGAGACTTCTTTTGTATGGAAAGATCCTTTACGCGATTCACAATCTCGTTGGCCTGCTCTGGAGTTGCCTTTAAGCCGCGACGGTCCAGGTGCTCTTCGATGTTAGCGAGTCCACTCCCCTTGCCCAGAGCAATATCGATACCCGGTCGTCCTGCAACTTCGGGGAGGAAGGGAATGTATTCCAGAGGTTCCACATCCTTGCAGCGACGGTGAAACATGGCCACAATTCCAGACTCGATGTAATAGAGGGAATCACCCACAATCGGCCGGTTAGGAGGAAGAGTGAAACCAGAGAGCTGCTGAACCAATTTGGAGAGTTCATAAAACTTTTCAGTTTTGACACCGGTTTCAATACCATACAGACAGCGTAGTGCCATCACAGTATCTTCCAGCGGAACATTTCCAGCTCGTTCGCCTGTGGCGGAGACAGTTACATGGGCAACCGAAGCACCATTGGAAAGGGCTGCAATGGTATTGGCAACGCCCAAGCCGAAATCTTCGTGGCAGTGGATTTCAATGGGTTGTTTAAAGCGTGCTCTCAGCTTCTTGACGACCATGGCAATTCCCTGGGGAGTACATACCCCGAAGGAGTCAGCAAGAGTCATCGCATCCATGTGGCCTTCCGTAGCCACTCTTTCCACGAGATCCATGTATCGATCTAGATCTGAGCGAGTGCTGTCGATGGTAAAGAATACTGTGTAGAGCCCAGCCTCTTTGGCTGCCAGTGTGGTTTCAATCGAAGATTTGATAGCCCAGTCCATGGTCTTCCCATAGGCGTTCTTGATAATGTGGTCACTTGAAGGAATTTCAGTAATGATTCCTTTTACGCCGCACTCCTTGGCCAGTTTCACGTCCGCAGGCATGCAGCGAGCGAAAGAGAAAATCTCCGACGAAAGTCCCAGAGAAACGATATCCTTGATCGCCGCTTCGTCTTCCGAAGACACGGCCGGCATGCCCGCTTCAATGCGATGGACCCCCGCCTCCGCCAATTTTTTCGCAATGGCAACTTTTTCCTGACGTCGAAACACTATTCCAGTCTGCTGCTCACCATCACGCAGGGTGACATCATGTATTCTAATCTGCTTCGGAAAATTCAAATCTCTCTGAACTTCAGGTGCATAATTCCAGGGACTCGCAAACCAGCGGTCCGTTTTCCATGGTTGACTCATTTAGGTTCTCCTTTTTTGGTAAGAATGTATGAGGGAGGGGTATGAAATAAAGGGGAATATCCGCAGTTCTGTTGGGTGAAAATGAAAGTTCAGGAGCTTGGAACTTTATATTTTCCTACTCACATACCCACAAGACTCATTCCGGCGAAACGCCCATCAATCTAGTCGCAACCGCGAGGTCATGTCAAGAGCATTCTAGGGTCAATCTTGCCCCCACTGAGGTCAATTCGGAGTGGGGCGAAAGCGAGATCCTCATGGTCCGGAGCGTCTTTTGTCCCTACAAATGGAGGGAGGGGGTTGCCGCAATACTACTTTCCTTTTTCAACAAATCGAAGTACCTTTCCGCTGTGGGTGTCTTTTGAAATAGTGCTTTGGGCCCTTACTAACAGGTGCAGATGTAGGACACGGCGCGGGGTCTAATCAGCGCCGCTCACCCCCGGTCCCCTGAAGGTGTGAAAAAATGGCCAGACCTCCCATTGCGAGGAACCGTAAAAACTGTAATGCGTTGGTGTAGCGTCCGTTCTCAGAACGGACCTGCCGCTCTGAGAACGGCCTCTACAATTTTTTCACAGCTTCCCTCTCCCCGAGCGGGGCGAGGGGAACAAACAAGCAAGAGTCGTGTCTTCCAACCACTGCTCGGACTAAATCAGCCGCGTAGGCTATCCTCTTCACCTTTGCAGAAACGGGTGACTAAAGATCGAGACTTCAAAGGTCGAAACTTAAGATTCGCAAGATATCTTTGAAGAAAAGAATCGGGAGGTCACAATCAGAGTCAATATTCGGTTTCTTCGCCGGCATGTGATTACTGGGGAAACTTTTGACGGTGAATATATGGACAAGGTTTTCGCAGCATTGCGGAGGGCAAGACTGCTTTCCGACGTCATGGCTGATCGTGCTCTTGAATTCAAGAACTGGCAAACCGAGGACCGACGGTACATTGAATTCAATAATGTTGAACTCGAAGATTACAGAAAAATGCATGAGATATTTGGAAGGTTCAACATTGAGCTCGAGAAGTTTTAAGAAAAGAACTGGAGGAGTGTAAGTGCTTATCATCGATGCGCACCTGGATCTTTCCTGGAGTGCAGTGAACTGGAATCGAGATATCACACTGGAGGTTTCTGAAATTCGCCGGTCGGAGGAGTGGATGAAACAGCCAGCCCGCGGGACCAATACGGTTTCACTTCCTGCCATGCGCAGGGGAGAGATTGCAGTGTGCCTTGCTACTCTCTTGGCGAGGGCCAACCCCCTAGGCAGAAGCATGCTGGATTATAGAAATCAGGAAATTGCTTGTGCCATGGCCAGAGGACAACTGGCATACTACGAAGTCTTGCAAGTTCAAGGGCATTTGCACAGGATTGATGATTGGAATTCCTTGGAATCGCATCTGAAAGAATGGAAAAGCCAACCAAATGGGAATATGTGTCTGGGATTTATTCTGAGCATGGAAGGAGCCGATCCGATACTTTTTCCCAAAGTTTTGCCCGAGTGGTGGGTTGGCGGTTTGAGGGTTCTCGGTCTGGCTCATTACGGCGTGAGCGCCTATGCTCATGGCACAGCTTCTTCTGGGGGTTTGAGTTCCAAGGGCGTTGAGTTGCTGAAGATAATGGAAGAGA
>JBGOVH010000486.1:0-3278 GCA_041478005.1 Terriglobia bacterium
CAAAGACCTGGATTCCTGTATTCAAGGGCGCGAGGTTTTGATTGTCGAGGACATCCTGGACACAGGATTAACGCTGGACTATCTCTCACGCATGCTTAGCGCCCGCAATCCTCGCTCGCTTGGTATTTGCGCGCTGCTGAGCAAGGCTTCGCGACGAATAAAAGACGTCAAAGCTGCCTATATCGGGTTTGAAATCCCCAATGAGTTTGTGGTGGGTTATGGTTTGGATTTTGCGGAAAAGTATCGTAATCTCCCCGCTATTGCTGTCATGAAAGAAGAGAAGTGAGATGGCCGGCAGAGCCATACCTAGTAGTTTTTGTTTTCATATTCTCCGCATCGTTGAAAAATAATGAAATCCAGCCAGCAACCCGACGTTACCGAAACCTATAATCAGGAACAGCTCCTGGGGATCATGGTCGAAATTGGCCGTGAAATTAACTCTATCCTTTCGCTGGACGAATTATTGGGCAAGATCGCGGATCTCACTCGAAAGTTCATCGATTACCAGATCTTTGCAATCTTGCTTGTTGACGAGACCAAACAAGACCTCTATTGGCGATTCACCATCGGTTATCCTGAAATCATCAAGGGCAAGCACATTCAGTTTGGCGAGGGGCTGGTTGGCAGCGCTGCCTATCGCAAAGAAGCACTTCTGGTTCCCGATGTCACCAAGGATCCTCGTTACATTGATCTGATTCAAGGCGTTCGTTCCGAACTCGCCATTCCCCTGATCTCACGCAACCGGGTCGTGGGTGTGCTGGACATCGAGAGTCCACAACCGAACTACTTTCAGCCTCACCATCAAAGGGTTCTGACGCTTCTGGCATCTCAATTGGCCGTTGCCATTGACAACGCTAATCTCTATGAAAGCCTTGTGGCCAAGTCGGAAATGTTGGAGACACTGAACGAAATCGGAAAAGAGCTCTCTTCGATCCTGGACCTCGAACAATTGCTCAAGAGAGTGGCGGAGTTGTTAAGGAGAGTCTTTTCCTATCACATCTTTAGTATCTTCTTGGTGGACGAAGAAGAGCAGGTTTTGAGGGCCAGGCTTTCGGTAAAGTATAATCGTGATGCTGTGGAAAAGACCAAGATACCTCTCGGCAAAGGACTGGTGGGCACAGCTGTAGCAAAGAAGAAACCTCTCCTGATCAACGATGTCTCGAAAGACCCGCGCTATATTAGCGTTCTTCCGGAGACCCGTTCGGAGATGGTCGTTCCGTTGATCTACAAAGACAAAGCAATCGGAGTTCTTGATCTTCAGAGCCCGTTCCTGAACTACTTCACCCAGTTTCATGAAGACACCTTGATGTCACTTGCGAGCCATGTGGCGGTGGCCATTGAGAACGCCCGCCTCTATGAACTCGTAGTTGCCGCCGAAGCTCGTCTGGATCGCGAGTTGAAATTTGCCCGTGAGATTCAGTATTCGTTGATCCCTGACAAGTTCCCGGAGATCCCCGGCATGACGTTCTGGGCCGAGTTTCGGCCAGCCATGATTCTGGGTGGTGATCTTTATGACTTTTTTTTGTACGATGAGAATACCGTCGCCATTGCCATCGGTGATGTTTCCGGAAAAGGTGCGCCTGCAGCTCTTTATGCGGCTCTGGCCAGCGGTATTCTCAGAACCCGGGCTGGCCGAAAACATACCGCCCCTGAAATGTTGCGACTGGTTAATGTTTCCTTGCGATTGAGGGCGATTGAAGGACGATTCATGAGCCTCTGTTATGCGATTTATGATGCCAAGACCCGCGTCGTCAAGTTTTCAAATTCGGGAGCTCCCCCTCCAATTTTTTGTAGGAAAGGTCAAGCCGAAATCCTATCCACCGAGGGTTTCCCACTGGGAATGTTCGACAAAGCGGAGTATCAGGAACGGGAAATACTACTCGAGACAGGTGATTCGTTGGTTCTCTTTACTGATGGGTTATCCGAAGCAAGAGATTTGCGAGGAGAAGAATTTGGAGTTGAGCGGCTTAAGGAGGTGATTGAAAAGAACTCTCATCTTTCGGCCAAGAAACTAGTCGAGAAAATCTTTGCCCAAATTGAGAAGTTTACACTGGACAATCGGAAATACGACGATCAAACGATCGTTGTGCTAAAGGCTATAGACAACTGAAACTCGGCTGGGGTAATAAGCGATTTTTGTCTTATCACGCTGTGAACCGAAACTATCATTATTCAACCATTCTTTAAGAATCCAGGACGAATCCTCTATATCCAGAGCTCCCTAGGATTCTTTTTCTTCTTTCTTCATTGCACCCTTAAAATTCTTGATTCCTTCCCCGATGCCCTTGCCGATTTCGGGGAGCCTCTTGGCTCCGAAGAGAAAGAAGACGATAGCTAAAAGGATGAGCAGCTCGGGAAGTCCGATTTTTCCACCTAACATGAGAACCTCCAAGTCCAGGGAATAATCACCCTGATTGTTATTTCTAAATCCAGCTTAGAGGATTTGCAGGGCAAATTCAAACGAATTCGGCACCCCCGGCACCCCTATCTGGCTTGCTTGACGCAGAATTCGTCGAATGCCCCTGTGAGTGATGCTGCAATGGAAGAGGCATCCCGGTTCTCTATTTGGTAACGATGCAGCATGAATACCGGCTTGCCATCCCGGAACAGGGCAACCGACGGAGATGAAGGAGGGTACTCCTTCAAATACTCCCGCACACGGGCCGTGGCTTCGATATCGCCACCTGCAAAAACAGTTGCCATTTTGTCCGGCAGCACGGAATGTCTTAATGCCAAAGCAATGCCAGGCCGAGCCTTGCCTGCTGCGCAACCACACATGGAGTTAATCACCATCATCACAGTTTCATTGCGGGTCCCCAACAGTGAATCGACTTCTTTTGGTGTTCGTGTTTCCTGGACCCCAAGTTGAGTTAGTTCCTCCCGCATGGGCCCGATAAATTCTTCTGGATATCTCACAATCTCTCTCCTTGAACGTAATGAATGTTATTGGCAGTATCACTGACCAACTAACCATTTTATGTTAACAGCACTTGCGGAATTTACAAGGGAGTTCCCCATGCCACTGCGCGGCGTCACTACAGATGAAAATGATCGTCCCCCCTTAGATAAGGGGGGACTTCAGGGGGGCATATGCGCTAGAATAAGGAATTGACAATTTCGATGGCTGATGTATACTTGTTGGCATGGACAAGAACTTAATAAACACTGATTGGAAGTATCTATGCCAGTATTTCCCGGCTAATCTGAGTGATTTGGCCAAGGAGTGTGGAGCCGTCGATCGATGGCGCAACATAAAGAACGGTGAAGAATTGTTGAGG
>JBGOVH010000363.1:0-4045 GCA_041478005.1 Terriglobia bacterium
AGATCGGATCGACGCGGTCGGCCCGCGCGGTGCGTTTAATCTTCCGGAAGGTGCAAAGATTGTCTCTGGAAAAGGAAAGACCGCAATCCCGGGGCTGATCAATATGCACGGCCATGTGGGGATGACCAAAGGTCTTAAGCTCTCACCTGAGAATTACACGAAAGACAATATTCTGGCTCAGCTCAAACAATACGCGCGTTACGGTGTAACTTCCGTGATGAGTCTGGGTACTGACTTTGAAGCGATGTTTGAATTGCGCGGACCCGCGAGGGAGAGTGAGTCGGTCCGCGCCACGGTTTTCACGGCCGGCCGGGGTTTTACGGGAAAAGCTGGTTATCCGGCTGTGCTCCCAGGAAATGCGGGAGTTCCGAGGGAAGTTGATTCCGTTGAAGAGGTCAAGCGCCAGGTTCAGGAGTTGGCAGAGCAGAAAGTCGACATGGTGAAAATTTGGGTAGATGACCATTGGGGGCACTATCCCAAGATTCGACCGGAGCTGTACCAAGCCATCATCAAGGAAGCTCACAATCATCATTTGAGGGTGATGGCTCATCTGTTTTACCTGGAAGATGCCAGGGAACTGGTTGCTGCCGGACTTGACGGGATGGCGCATAGCATCCGGGATCGAGAAGTTGACGGAGCCCTCATCCAACAGATCAAAGAGAGAAATACCTTCGTTATTCCCACCCTCACCCGTGAAGAATCCACCTTCATCTATGCCGAGCCTCCTGCTTTCCTGGATGACCCCTTTTTCAGCCGTTGGGCAGACCCTGAAGTAATCAAAACCCTGAAGGATCCTGCCTGGGGCAAGAAAGTGAAATCTGATCCCGATTTTCCTAAATTTGCAGGTCAACTCAAGATGGCGCAGAAGAATTTAAAGAAATTGTTCGACGCGGGAGTGAAAATCGCTTTTGGCACCGACACGGGTCCTCCAGCGCGTTTTCAAGGGTATTTCGAACATCGGGAATTGGAGCTGATGGTTCAGGCAGGCCTGACTCCGTCTCAGGCCCTACAGACAGCCACTTTGAATGCCGCAGAATGTTTGGGGATTAGCAAGGATTTCGGAACTCTTGAGAAAGATAAACGAGCCGATGTGATTCTGCTCGATGCAGATCCTTTAGATGACATTACCAACACTCGAAAGATCAACCAGGTCTGGATCGGCGGACGGGAAGTCTATTGATTGTGAGCCAGTAGCTCCTCTGAAAATCGTGCTCGTCCTCGTTCTCGGCAGATGAAAAACCGGGGACGACGACGAGCATGACCCACTTGTATTTTCATCTTTTCAATGGCGCCGCCAAGGCGGCATGAGAGACTCTCCTACTGAGATATGATCACTCGGCGTCAAGCCCTTCAAAGCCTTGCCCAGTTTGTTCTGGCGTCTCCGCTGTTGAAAGCCCAGAATTCAAGCAATAATCCGTTGTTAGATCTTGCCAACGTTTTCGACTTTGCCAAGCTGACTAAAGCGAAACTGGACCCGGTCGCTTGGGACTATCTGGATGAGGGCGGAAAAGATGAGGTCTCTTTGCGGGATAACCGGGAAGCCTTCAACCGCATTATCCTTCGTCCACGGGCGTTGATGGACGTTCACAAAATCGAGGTGTCTACTTCTCTCCTTGGTAAGAGGCTGGAGTGTCCACTCTTCATTTGTCCTACGGGAGGCAAGAACTGCTTCCATAAGAATGGCGAAGAAGAGGTGGCCAGAGCTGCGGCTGCTTCCAAGGCTCTCATGGTAACTGCCGGAGGAATTGACTCCCTCTTAGCCTCCGGGAATGGACCTAAGAACTGGTGGCAATATACGCTTGGTGGCCAGTTGCAGACGAAGAACAATATTCTCAATTTCGCGGAGAAGCTGGAAGACCTGGGCTGCGGTGGCATCTGCTTTACCGTAGACAATATGCATGTCTCGCACCGTGAGCGCAGCATCCATAACAGGTTTGTCCGCACCTGGTGCGATTCTGGAATTCCAAGGGACGGAAAAGGCAACCTGATCTACAAACCCGAAGACCAGCCCTGGCGGACCGATGTGTATCCGGAGCGGCCTTTTCCTACCCCAACCTGGGACGACGTTCGGAGGCTTCGCGATAATACTCAGCTGCCGGTGATCCTCAAAGGAATCCTCACCGCCGAGGATACGGAGAAAGCCGTTCAGGTAGGGATTTCGGGGATCGTGGTCTCGAACCATGGCGCCAGACAGCTCGACCATGTCGGCGCAACCATTGAGGCCTTGCCCGAATGTATCCAGGCAGCCGGCGGTAAAATCCCGGTTCTGGTGGATGGTGGTTTTCGCCGAGGGTCGGATATCCTCAAGGCACTGGCTCTGGGAGCAACCGCCGTTGGGATAGCTCGCCCATATCTTTGGGGTCTTGCCTGTTTTGGGCAGCAGGGTGTGTCTCGAGTATTGGAACTTTTGAAGGTTGAATTAGCGCTGGATATGGGGATGGCTGGAGTCGCCAAGATTTCAGACATTGATCGCAAACTAGTACGAATGCGAAACTGAGGTAGACCGATGCTCACTCGAAGAGAATTCGTAAGTGTTTTAGCCGCCGGGATCTTCATTGACAAGGATTACGCGGTTCACCATCCCAAAGTGGAACCGCTTTGGAAATCTCCCGAAGGCCATCCCAATGCTCTGGAGGCCACAGAGGAAGGTTTGTGGGTTGGAGAACAAGTGAGTGACACGGCCTTCTTATTGGATTGGAAGACCGGGAAGATTTTGCGCCAAGTCCCGACTGAATCCTCCAACACCAGCGGGATGGCTTATGGAGGGGGATTTTTGTGGATGGCCGCTAATGGAAAATCGCTTTGGCGTGATCCCAAGCCCGCGGATGCCACCACAGGCGAAGTCATCAAGATCGATGCCAGAAGCGGTAAGACGGCTGGCCGGTACCCGATTCCGGGGGGAGGGGGTGTTCACGGTCTGCTCTGGGCTGAAAATTCGCTCTGGATCACCACTCTGTCACTCAAAAGCCTGACCCAGGTGGATGTGAACTTCAAAACTCTGCACAGTATCCCTGTTCCGTTGGACCGGGCACACGGACTCGCCTGGGACCGAGGGTCCATCTGGTGCGTGTTTACCTCTGACTACCAAATCCTAAGGTTGGATGCGAGGGACGGCAAGGTTCTTGAAGCAATTCGGCTGGAGAAGGGGGCAGATCCCGATCCTCACGGAATGGACCTCTACCAGGGCGCCTTTTACTATTGTGACGCAGGCATTGGCCCGGGCGGCATCGACAATGGGAGCAAGTACGCGGGTTACATCTGCAGATTTCACCTATGATCCATTTTTTTTGGTTACTGCCATTCTTCTGGGTGCCACTGGCGCCTGATCAAGATTCAGGCAAGATCATGCGTCCAGTGGATGGCGCTGCCTTGCCGTCCGGGGAAGTTAGCATCATTGCCTCGGCGCCTGGTGGAAAACTGCTGCTCGACGGCCAGATGATTCCTGCCGATCAGCCGTTCCCGGATGTTCTCCACGCCAAAACTGTTCCTGCTTCCGGCCAGCACAAGCTAGCCTTAGTATGGGAAAACAATAAGCAAGAAATCACTTTTTTCGTGGGAGACAATGCTCCCCCGGAATTCAAAGCTTTCCGGGAACATCCTCCACTGGCTGTAGAGTGCACCCAGTGCCATGGACTGAGCCGCAAAGGGCGGTTTCGATTTACTGGAAACTGCTTTAGTTGCCACCAGCAGGAAGTCTTTCCCAAGAGTCACCACCACCCGCCCAGCATGCTGGAGAGCTGCGGGCAGTGCCACAATGCTCACGGTTCAACGGCTAAAGCTCACCTGGTCGTTGCGCGGGAGCAAGCCTGCGGGTTTTGCCACGCAGTGCTGGGTTCCGTTAGACCTCAATAGGACCGCCCGCCTTCCAATGTCACACTGGAAACTTCTCGGTAAGTTGGCGAGACGAGTTCATGATTTCCGAGAAATCGCCAAAAATAAATCTGGCAGGACGGCACGAATAGTTCCCTTCACGAAATCATCCACGTTTCGGGTGATTATCAAGTCCGAGTGAGTACGACCTTGCAACGAAAGGTGCCGCTTATCA
>JBGOVH010000513.1:0-3113 GCA_041478005.1 Terriglobia bacterium
AAGAAGGCCGGGAGTGAAGAAAAGACCTTTAAGGAACCTGGAACAAGATAGAGCCGTCCTCCTTGTTTTACCCCTTCAACCCGGACTTCGGCGTCGGCACGGTTTCGAGAAGCTTTTCGATGATTTTGTCCGAATTCACTTGCTCGGACTCTGCATGGAAGTTGGTTAATATGCGGTGTCGCAAGACCGGATAAGCCAAGTGGCGGATGTCTTCAACGGACACATTGTAACGCCCCTGGATGACGGCTCGCGCCTTGCCTCCCAGGATCAAGAACTGTGAGGCTCTTAGGCTGGCGCCGTAGCTTACCCAGGATTTGATAAAATCAGGTGAGATCTTTTCTATGGGGCGTGAAGCCCTGACTAAATTTACTGCATAACGCAAGACTGATTCGGACACAGGTATCTTGCGAATTACCTTTTGAAAATCCAAAATTTCCTGGCCAGTCACAACGGGTTCATATCGCAGTTCACGCAAGCTCGTCGTGGCCTTGACCACTTGCATTTCTTCTTCTTCAGACAAATAGTCAATGACAATGTTAAACATGAATCGGTCTAGCTGCGCTTCAGGAAGGGGGTAGGTGCCCTCCAGCTCAATCGGATTCTGAGTAGCCAGAACAAAAAAAGGTCGTGTCAGGTCATAAGTTACACCCTGTACCGTTACACTATACTCCTGCATGGCCTCCAGAAGGGCTGATTGCGTCTTGGGTGGCGTGCGGTTGATTTCGTCAGCCAGCAGAATATTTGTAAAAATGGGGCCTTTCACAAATACCAGTGTCCGGTGGCCGGTGGTGTGGTCTTCTTCGATGATGTCGGTCCCGGTGATATCCGCGGGCATCAGGTCTGGAGTGAATTGAATGCGCTTGAAGTTCAGGTCCAGAACGCTAGCGATCGTTTTAATGAGCAAGGTTTTTGCTAAACCCGGGACTCCAGTGATCATGGAATGCCCGCCGACAAAGAGTGAAATCAAAACCTGCTCGACCACGCTGTCCTGACCAATAATCTCTCTGCGAATTTCGCGCACAATGACTTCATGGGCGGTCTTCAATCTCTCCAGGACTTCCACTTCATTAAAGGACGGAGTCTCTCCATTGTTAATAACCCCGGTGGTTGTCTGGTTGATTTCAATATTTCTATCCATACAAATCTCAGGATCCTTTTGATTCGTGATGGGGGGAAGGCCGTCCGTCTTAGATCGTCCCCCCTTGGAAATGGGGGGACTTGCGGGGGTTAAGCGCCGTCGAATTAGCGCTTGGAGCGGTCACCTGGTGACCCCCCTGTAGTCCCTCCTTTTCCAAGGATGGACTCGTTCCAGGCGCAGCTCAATTTTTTCACACTTCCCCTTGTCCGCCCCCTTGCCTAGACTTGCCCAAGGGGGAACGGTCGGTTCGAAGGAGATCGGTGATGTTCATTTGCCCCGCTACCTTACCCCGGGCTCTATTGCTTCTAACAACAGTTTTTGTGCTTGCTCAAAACCAGGGGCAATTTCAAGTGCTGCCAGAACCTCTTTCTTTGCTTCTGATCTATTACCCATTTTCATCAGCACGTTGGCAACATTCAAATGTGCTGCCGCTTTATCCGGAGGGTCGAGTGCCAACAAAGCTCGAAATTCCTGGAGAGCCGTGGGCATTTCTTGAAGCTCCTCAGAGAGCTCGCCAAAAAGCTGGTGTGTTTCCGAGTCAAAGGGATGGACATAAAGAATCTTTTCCAGTGTTTGCCACGCCTCACGGGGCTTTTGTGCTTCCTTTAACCATTGGGCCAGCTTTTTTAGGGAATCAAAATCGTTATCATCGAAAGTTGTAAGAAACTGAAGCTCTGCAATGGCCTCGGCATTTCGGCCTTGCTGCTTGTAAATTTCACTGAGCTGTTTGTAAGGACTATCCGGTTCTACATAGCCAGGGAAAATGGATTTGCACTTCTTAAGATTATCGATGGCTTTCTCGATTTCTCCCGCGTCTCGATGATAGCTTGCTAGTTTGAGGTTGGCAAAGAAATTGTCTGGCTCCTTAAGCAAAAGCGCCTCGAGCTTCTTCGGATCGCTCAGGAGGTCTTTCTTCTCTAACAGAGCAAAGTCGACGGACCGCAACGCTTTGCCAAACTGGCTCTCTAAGAAAATATTGAACTTCTTGTCAAATTCATCGACTGTCAAATTCAGAGTTTGCGGCAACACCTTCTCGATGGGCATTCGTGCCTTATACATCTGCAGCATCTTCAGAATGGCTTCAAAACCAAATTCAGTTCTAATGAAGTTGCAAGCCTGCCCCGCCTGAAAGTAGGAAAGCTGAACTTGGCCCGGAAAGCGCGGACGCAAGAATCCACTGTTTAACTCGGAGATGGGAAGCAGCTTCTTATCCTGAATCGCTTTTAAGGTTTCCAGGCCCACAGATTCTCCCCATCCCAGCCTGGCTTGATGTTCTTCCATCACAGAAAGACCTTCGGCGAACCAGCGTGGGACTCGATGATCCGTTATCCCTAGGGTGATGACATGGGCAAACTCGTGCCAGAGCGTGCTGCCCCAGTTGAAAGTGCCTCTGGGGCGAGCACTAGGAGAATCCATGACTACCCCACGACCAAAGCAGACTCCTAGGGCGCCCAATCCAGGGACCCCCAGAGTGCGCACCGCGAAGTCTTCATGGTCTGGAAACATCTCAAAGTAAATGGAACCTCCCGGAGAATACCGGTATTTCTGGGAGAGCGTTTGGTAAGCCTCTTCAAGCAACTGAGGAACGTAATGACGAAGTACTTTCGACTCCTTTTTATGCAGTCTCAGATCAAAATGGTCTATCTGTAGTGATTCGAAATTTTCATAGCTGTCAATCAGTCTAAGGCTATTGACTGTCCACAAATTGAAGGGATCATTCTCATAAGATACTTCCAGAGCCTCCTTAGCCGGGCCTTCCTGGCCGATGCGAAGCAGATTGATCCCCAAAGCGGAATGGGCCGTCCAAAGGCGCGGGCTGACTTCGACTGCTTTCCTGAAAAAATCCACAGACTCCTTGTATAGCCTCTGTGTCACACAAAAGTTTCCCAGTGATTCATAGACTTCCCCGTAATAGGGATTGATGTCTAGCACTTCTCGAATCCGTGCTTGCATCTCTGAAGTCTCATCTTTGGCG
>JBGOVH010000421.1:0-3671 GCA_041478005.1 Terriglobia bacterium
ACTGGATCGCCACCAAAGGCCGGGTCAAAAATGCCAATATGGAACGCCCGTTCCAATGCCAGCAACACCAGCGTGATCGCCACCACGGGCGTTCCCAGAATCATGATAATGCTGGCGGCATAATGCGCCCAAATGAAGAGTGGCAAGCGAAACCAGGTCAGCCCAGGAGCTCTCATCTTGTGAATGGTCACAATGAAGTTTAGCCCCGTCAGGATCGAAGAGAAGCCAGTGATAAAAATGCCAACGCCGGTAGCGATGACATATCCGTTCGAGTACGTGGTGCTATAAGGCGTATAGAACGTCCATCCCGTATCGACACCACCTGCGACCACAGCACCCAGGGTAAACAACCCCCCAATGACATAGATGTACCAACTTAAGAGGTTGATTCGCGGGAAAGCAAGATCCTTTGCGCCAATCATCAAAGGAACAAGAAAGTTTCCCAACGTTGCAGGGATCGATGGTATCAGGAAAAAAAAGATCATGATGACCCCGTGCATAGTGAACAATTTGTTGTAGGTCTCAGCCTGAAACATTTCGCCCTGCGGAGTCAGCAATTCCAAACGGATCAAGACCGCAAAGAATCCTCCCAGGAAAAAGAAAAGTGTCAAGGAAGCCAAATAGAGCAAGGCGATCCGTTTGTGGTCACGTGTGAGCAACCAGGATTTGATTCCGTAATTCACATTAAGGTAATGCTCCCGCGTTTCAACAGGAACGGTTGGTACCGTTGACGTGCTCATGGTTTTAAACTCTTTTTGTTTGTTGGGGCTGGTTCCGATCGCTTCATTGTATCATTCTGAGTTACCGCTTGAGGTCCAATGGACTTGATATAGGCTAGGATCTGGGACAATCCGTCCTCATTGATTTGACCCTGAAAAGTTGGCATCACTGCCGCGTATCCCCCTACAACCTTAGCCAACGGGTTCAAAATGGACTCGCGAACATAGTTGTCATCGATAATCACGGTCTGACCGGTAGCCAATTTCACCGCCTTGCCATAGATCCCTTCCAGGGCTGGGCCACGACCTTTGCCGTCAGAACGATGGCAATTATGACAGGAAAAGGTCTGGAAGAGATTCTGCCCCATGGCACTCATGGACTCTGCACGGGGCCCTCCGCTTAGCCAGGTCTGGTAATCAGTGGGCTCCATGACAACCACTTTACCGATCATTCCAGAGTGCTTGGTTCCACAGTATTCCGCACAGAAGAGATGGTATTCTCCAGGCTGTGTGGCCTGAAACCAGATGGAAGTGTATCTACCCGGCAGTACATCTTGCTTCACACGAAATGCCGGGACATAGAAACTATGGATGACATCTTCGGACGACATAATCAAGCGAACTGCGCGATTGACAGGAATATGCAATTCATTAATTTCACGCTGCCCTTCGAGATGCTGCAATTTCCACATCCACTGCTTGCCCACTACGTAGATAGGCATTGCATTCGCGGGCGAACGCGAAATGGTGAAATAGATTCTGGCTCCCCAGAAAAAGATCACCATGACGACGACGAATGGGATAATCGTCCAGACGGCTTCGAGTTTAGTAGACCCGGTGATCGGCTCTGGGAGCTCCACTTCGGAGCGGCGACGATATCGGATGGCAAAAAAAATGACAAGCCCGGCGATAAGTAGGGAAAAGAAAACGGTGATGGCTATTAGGAAGATATAGAGGCTGTCAACATCCTTCGCCACGGTTGAGGCTTGCTCTGGAAATAATGGAAGACTAGACCACATTAGAATTCCTTGGTTTTGAAATGAGGTTTGAAACCGTTTGAGGATAGTTGATGGAGGGTAGAGGATTGTTTCTTCTTCGCTCTATCGCATTTGTCAACCCTCATCGGCTGGAAGACCTGCAAAAGCCGGCTGAACGCTGCATCATCCAGATCACGAAAACTCTTGATCAATTCCATCCCCAGACCTCAAGTTTCCATCCTCAGTCTTCTACCTTCAATCGTCCTCGTTCTCTTTTCGCGACGGAGCATCACAAGAACAAAAGTTCCCAGACTGAGAACAAAGAAAAGACTCACTGTTCGCACTACAGTCATAATCACGAACCCGTATTTCCCGGTAGCTGGGTCGTAATGGAAGCAGAAAAGCAAAACCTGGTCGGCCAAAGAACCAATCTTATTGTGCGCAGCTTCGACCAGCCCTAGCCGTAAATCCCTGGGAGCGAATTCGACACCATAAAAATAACGAGACAGCCGTCCTTGTGGCGTCAGCAGCATGATCCCAGCAGCATGTGCATAGAGATCTTTCGTGGCATCGTAGCTGTAACGGAAACCGACTGACCGGGTCAAACTCTGGATGGAAGCTAAGTCACCTGTCAGAAAATGCCAGCCCTTCTCGGCCCCTTCCCGTTTGTACCTCTTGACATAAGAGTCTTTTACCGATTTGGCCAGAGCGGCATCTTCCTTGGGATTAAAGCTAACGGTCAACACCTCGAATTCTTTTCCAACGCTAAAGGACAGAACTCGAAGACACTTCAGAAGGCCGGAAAGCACTTCACTGCAAAGCATCGGGCACTCATGGTAGACCAGTGCCAGAATCACCGGTTTTCGACCAAAGTATTCATTCAGTTTGACCGTTTTCCCCGTCTCATCGTGAAATTCTAATTCCAGCGGTATTTGTTCATTCAGACGCTGGTCGATACCCACATTTCGGACTGCTTCGGGCAGCTGAGACTGAGCGGAGTAGGAGGTTGTAACAGACCACATGCAAAAGGCAACAAGCAGTGCGCAGGCAGCAGCAGGCAGTAGAGGCCCAAGGGAGACGGTCCGGAACCGGAAACTCGAATGTCCCATCAGAAAAGCAAAGTGCCTGGCTTCCGCCTGCCTGGCCTTTTGACTCACTTGGACTTCAGCCTCTGAAGATCTGGGCTCAAGCTTCATTAATTGAATCATCGTCCTTGACTCTCTTCAGCGGAGACAGAGTCCTTCTCCCTTTTTCCAGACCCAGGTTCCTGCACATTGCCTTCTGCTTTCTGCATACTATCCTCTCTTCTGGCCGGCAATCCCCGCTTGGCAAGCAGCTCCATGGCCTGCTGGATAGGAATGTGAACAAGACCCGCACGTTGGTCCACCCAGCCATAGCTATTCAGCAAAATGCTTTCACGATCGAGAATCTGTTTTCTAGCCGGGACGGGCGTTGTCTGGAGCCGAGGCTCCGGAGGCTGAGCGGGTCTCTCCGCCATGATGGATGTTGGCCTAGACTCTGTTTGGGTCGCATTGTTTTCAAAAAAGTTGAACAGTCCACGCATCAAAAAAAGAGAGACGCCCACAATGAGCAAGAGAGCGATTCCAGACACCAAAATGGGCCGGACGGTAATGTCTCGAACCTCGTGACGAAGCTCAGAAGGTTTGGGGGCGTGATTAGTCGGCTTGTTAGTGTCCACTCTCAAGTGCCTCCGCAAACTCTGGATCATGAATGGGCAGCACAGGTCTTCTCTGAAGTTGCTGAGTAAAAAAACTCAACCAAACTCCACCAATCCCGATAAGGGCCGCCAGGTCCAGCCAATGGAATTGGAAACGGGAGTCATGACCCGTGGGTGAGATCAAGAGATAAAGATCGACGAAGCGCATAACCAAGACCAAGGCCGCTACTTTCCAGAGCCTGTTCCCTGCGCGTTTAAGCGCACGCGAGAGAAGCAGGATGAATGGCAAAGCAAAAT
>JBGOVH010000103.1:0-7518 GCA_041478005.1 Terriglobia bacterium
AGCTTCGTCGGGTCCAGTAAATCGGTATCGAAGGAATACCTTCTCGTAGGCGGGCTGTCATTCTCCGACGCACGGAAATTGAGTTTTTCTTACAAAGGTCCTCTCATGCTGCTTTAGTTAATTCCGAACACACCAAAATATTGGCACTGCCTGGAAATAATCGGTCGTAAGTCCTCGAAGCAATTTCAAATGGCTCGCACTGAACGGGCCCGTTTTCTGATCCGGTGTCAACTCGCATCCTTGAGCTATTCAAGAAAAATTTGACTCTATTGTAAAGAATTGGTTGATGAGTTCGTCGTAACAAGTGGGCAACTTTTTGGGCTGAGGAGTCTCATCTCATGGCGTCTTCCATATGAATCTGCTTTCGATGTTGCATCATAACTTAAGTTTCATTAGCCGGTTCTATGAAACTGCTTCTGAACCCCTCCTTGATGCAATTCGAAAGATTGAGATTCACAAAGAACCATATGATCGATTTGCTTTCCAAGCGGAGCCGCCTCCTCTCCTCCAAGAATGGTTGGATAATGAGGAATCGGTGAATCTCCTCACAAAACAGTGCCTCTGTCTGGTGCAACAATCTTTCAAAGAATTCCTGGATGGATTCATTGAAAGGAACAATCAATATGGTCTTGGAAATATCAAAAGAAAGGCGCCCGCAAAGTACGATGGGGAGAATTGGTTTGAAACGTATAAGAGATTCTTCTTTGAGGAATGCCACATCAACTGGGCAAATTCCCCAGTCGATCTAAAACTTATAGAGGAGATTAGTCTCATACGAAATGATATTCACCCTGGAACTTTCTCGGAGATAGAGAACTTTAGCCGATTCCCAATATCTGTCTTTGTTGATGAATGGGAACAGTTCGAGTCTAGAAAGCGTGCGAACAGTGCAAAGCCATGCCCAATTGCGATTACGAGAGCCAACCTCTTAGTCGCCATCCTAGCAATTGGTGACTTTTGCGCCTACCTTGATGGAGAATGGCAGAAACAACCTATCTAGCAGAGCTATACATGTCTCCCGCGATATCAATAGGGTCCTGGGGGTGCTCATTGCATGATGGGCTCCTTGGGCTCGAAGTCTGCTGCTCAAGTTGCACTTTGAAGAGAGAGTGCTTAAGAAGGGTCTTCGAGCCGTTCGAGTCGGGCCGGGCGCGCCACTTTTCAATTACATGTAATCAAAAATGGCAGCCTGGGATTGGGCTCTACGAGTGGCCTCTACTTGATACGCAGGGCCCAGCGCGTACGCGGCACTTGCAAAAAACCAAATAAACCATGTGATCGAGTTTAAGGGATAGGGAATGTACTCATTTCTCACAACCCATAGTCCCATGTCTCCTAGCGAAGTGACAAATATCGCGACCGTGAATGCACCCCAACATCTGGCAATGAGTCCTCCCCCCATCGCAACCACATAGCGTCTGATGAAGATGGCCTCGAAAAGTAGAAGGCTTAACAATGGATCCGTGATCCAATTTAGTAGTGTGTAGACGGTAAGATGTTGTCCAGCTTGGGGGAGGCTGCGGACAATCTCGTACATTTGCCTTAGTGTGTATAGGCTTACTACTAGAACCAAAAGGTAATCTATCAACTTCAGCTTCGCTGACACTTTGAGTCCTCTGTACACCTTGAGGACTCGGAAGAGCGCGCAGGCAAGAACGAGCATATGAATTGGACCGCTAATCGCCAGACCGATCTGGCGCAAAACCTGACCTCTGGAAGCAATCCAGGGTTCAGCGAGGAAAAAGGATGGATTTAAGTAAGACCGGATTCCCAGCACATGCGCCAGCACAAGGCCCATCAATCGGCACGCCGAGGCCAGCACAACAAGAAGCCAGGCAGAACGAAGGGGTTGGTTGGATGAGAACTGCGACCATGCCCAAATGGCCAGAACAAATTCCAATCCACCAAGAAGAGCAAAAAAAAGGGCACTCTGATAATCAAAAAAGTAACGGATCCAGACCTCGTCCTGCGTCAACTGCCATACGGCCCAGAAGGCGAAACCACTGACCAAATGCCCTCCAGTGGTCCAGAAGATCAATCTTGGAAAGACCGTTGTCTTTCCCTGGGCTTTGGCCATTGATTGCTCACCGCCCCTCAGAACGATCCCGGAGTCAATTCTCAACCTGGATCTAGACTAGTGCTTGGTTGGCTTCGAAGATTTGCTGGATTCTTTGGGAAATGCGAGCTTCAACTTTTTGTCCCAAGAATGCGGAGAGTAAAGAACTCGCTCTTGCAATAAGAGACTGATTTTCGGACAAAGGATCAACGAGATTGCAGACAAGATCAGAAGTGAGTTGTGCTCCAAGGTAGGTTTTTAGTTCACAAGAAATTTGATTGATCAACCATGTTCGACGCAAGCGATACGGGCTTCCTGTCATTGCCGCTTCCGGGGCATGGGACATTTGCCATTCCTCAATCTTACCCAAGACCCGCTGCAACCCGTCAGACATAAGCAGCGACTCGTCTGCCTTCCAAGTCGAATCAAGCTGCCGAAAGCGCAACCAGGCTGCCTTGCGTTGACTCATTTCCTGACGACAACGGCCACACGATTCCAGGTGGCTCAAGATTTCCTGGCTTTGAGACCGCTTAAGTTCGCCATCCAGAAAAGCCTGAAGAGTCTTGTCATCCGGGTGAGAAAGAATCTTGCCTTTCCATCTACGCAACAAACAAACCCATTGTTTATCCCGGGTGAGCGACTGGTCTGGACTCATATGCTTAATGAGACGAATGAACTGAACATATCTTTACACCCTGCCACCTTACATTTGATCGGGAGTGGTCCCAAGAGCCTTGATGAGATTCCTTTGTTTCCTGGGCGTAGAAAATGTGGTGTGGATCTTTTTCAGAGCACGAGCCAGAGTTGCACCTACAGTCCCGGGACGGACGCCGAGAATACGGGCAATCGTATTGTAGTCAAAACCTTCTGTTCGCAGGCGAAGAAACTCCAGTTCCCTGGGAGCCAATATGGCGGTCAAGGTATGCATCACTTCCAATCGCAGATAGGTTGCCTCCGGATCTTGGGAGTGATCGACTATGTCCGATATTTCTTCCATACTCATTTTCTTCTTCTCTCCGAACTCCTTCAGCCGGTCCAGAAGATAGTTTCGCAGAACCCGATAAAGCCAAGCCTTTGAATTGGCAATCTGTTGGCCTTCTGTACGCACAATAAAATAGCGCAAGAAAGTCTCCTGCAAAGCCTCTTGGGCCCACTCCTGGTTCGAGACGAGCGTTTGCGCATAACGAAGGAGGCCTGCTGCGTTTTCTTGGTACAGCAGAATAACTTCTTGCTCGATGTTGTTTGGAATTGGACCAACTTCAAAAAGAATTTGCTTAGACTTGTAAAGAAAGCAGACTGGCCATTCGTCCTCCTACTTGTCAAGGCAATTCTTCTAACCTCGGGACACGGTAGTGTTTGATCATCACACACACACGATCTTACCGAGAAAGAGATGATTTTAGCTATTAACTTGAAGGATTCAGAAGGGAAAAGAGAGCTTCCTCAAACGCGACGAGATAACTTAATTCTCAAAACTGCACCGCCTTCCTCACCATTTAGAGACGTTCTTTGTAAGAATCCACATGCCGCGAGAAGGGGTCCATGACGTGTGCAGAAGCACAGGCTGCCTTAAATCGCAGCGTTTTCTGACGAATTCACAGGAGATGGCGTGACGACGGAGGCACCGATGGAAACATTGAGATGGTTGATTCACAGGATCCAAAAGCATTCAGGGGAAAAGGGGGTGATACTCTTTATTGTCGCCGCCAGCCTGGTTGTCTTGATTGGTTTTTTGGGTCTGGCATTCGACCTAGGACACTTATACAACAACAAGAGCCAGTTGCAAAACATGGCTGACGCTTGTGCCTTGTCTGGGGCGAGTGCCCTCAATGGAACTTCGGCAGGAATTCAACTCGCTGCAGATCGCGCTCGCGACTCTTTGGGGAGACTGAACAACAAAACCGAATTCAATAATCTAACGGTTTCACTGGCAGAGTCGGACATTTCCTTTTCAACGGCGCTTAATGGATCATATGTCGACAAGACTACTGCCCAAGGGAATGCTGCCAACATTCGATATGTGCGTGTGGCCGTCCCTCCACAACAGTCCCAAATCTACTTTGCTAAGATCATCCCTGGCATCCCAACTGTTTTGAGTGTTAACGCCGAGGCAGTTGCAGGACAGCTTCCTCAAACTCAGGTCTGCAGTGGCCTGGATCCATTTTCCCCAGCTGCAAGAGATCTCAATGATTGTCCCCCGCCATATGGCACCAATTCTACAAACGGAAATTGTGGGTTCGTTAAGGGTGACTTCTACGAGCTGAGGTTGTCCCCGGGGAATAGCGGTAAAACCTGCGGCGCCGGCGGCGGAAGCGTGACTGGCAATTTTGGTTTGGCCGATCCCAACGACTGTGGTCCGAGTACTCCATGTTTTCTGGATGCTGTTCTAAATGGTTCTAATAACAACTGCATTGGTTTTGGACCCACTCTGCCGACCACTCCGGGAAACAGAGGCAACAATGTTCCAAGCGTCCTGGGTACCAGGTATGATCAAGACACGGATACAAGTCTCTATACCACCTATTCGCAATTCATGGCGCAATATCACGGAAATGGGCGAAGAATCTTTCGGGTCCCGATCAATGATGGCAACATTCCCCACGGGCATTCTGCACCGTACACGGTTGCCGGGTTTGGCTGTTTCCTCTTAGCTGATCCGCAGGATGTTCATCCACCCTCAAGCGCTATTTGTATGATGTATATTGGAAGTTGTAGTCAAAACGGGCTTCCATCTGGCGTGGGTGGCACGGCCAGCATCACCAAGTTAGTTTTGTTTCGTTAATCCGTATCGAAGCATCCAAGCGCTGCGTATCATAAATTCAGTGACGCATTTTCGACCTGCCGGCGGGCGGGGTGGAGTCGGTGCTCTGGTGCACGCTTGAACCTGCGCGGGAGCGCTCGTTCCACCCGGTAAATACGTTGTTTCGGTTCAATAGTATCGGGTACTGGATATGTCAAGTGGAGCAATGCTAAGAACGGAGCGGGGAGCAGAACTTATAGAGTTTGCGTTGGTACTGCCTTTTCTTCTTTTGCTATCTCTCGGAGTAATTGAGTTTGGGAGAGCCTATTTTACGTACAATATACTCGTAAAAGCACTCAGGGACGGAGCACGCTACGCAGCCACTACCCGAATCAATTCAGATGGAACCTGGGTTAGCGGTGATAATGTTGTGACCAAAACCCAAAATCTGGTGACATACGGCAATGTAGCTGGGTCCGGTACGAAAATTATCTCTGATTTGCAGACAAATCAAGTTACCGTGACTCCGACCCGGATAAGCGATACTGAACAGTATATCAATGTCCGTGTGGCTTATCCTTACAGGCCGTTATTCTCGATGATCATGCCATCAACTTTAACCTTGAGCCCGAGTGTGAGGATGCAATTTGTCGGGATGATTAGTTATCCCTGAAAGGGGCGGATGGGGGTTCTCATGAGTGAGAAGAAAAAGACTCCGAGGAATTCGGGCATCCAGGGACAGTCCCTTGTAGAGATGGCCTTTGTTGTTCTGATCTTTCTGTTCTTGTTATTTGGCATTATCGAATTCGGCAGAGCCCTGTGGACTTACAATACCATCGTCCATGCCACTCGGGCTGGCGCTCGATGGGCCGTTGTTAATGTTCAAAGTGATTCTGACAGTGCCAACAAGACCAAAGTGCAAAACCTTGTGGTGTACGGTAATCCCAATATTAGTTCGGGAAATCCAATCCTGCCGGGTTTGACCACTTCGATGGTAACTGTCTCTATAGTTGCGATCGAATCAGACGGCAGCGGCAATCCTATTAACCAGAAGGTGTCGGTACGAGTCAATAATTATCAATTTCGATTCATAGTGCCTATTGCTCCACGCATTACGATTCCCTCCTACGAAACCTCGCTTTACACAGAAAGCATGGGATCCATACCGAGTTAGTTGCTCTCCCTTTGCGATTTATATTTGAGTGTTGCTTGCAAATTGCTTATCCTCTGTTCCACCCGGTGAAGCAAGGTGAATTCTGTGTCGAACAAAGTAAAAGTCGCAATCATCGGATCACAATTTGAAGCGAACATCCATGCAGAATCCTTCCGGCTTATGCCCGAAGAGGCGGAAGTCGTGGCAGTTGTCTCACCTACTCCGGGGCATCCAGAGGCATTAGCTAAGAAGCACGGTATCCCTCGGGTCTTTCACGATTATCGTGAGATGCTCAAGGAAAAAGACATCGAGATGGTCACCATCACGGCACCGAATAGGCTGCATGCGCAAATGAGCATCGCTATCGCCAATGCCGGCAAGCATGTTGTGTGTGAAAAGCCCCTCTGCATGACTTTGGAAGAGGCCGACGAAATGATCGACACCTGCAGACAGCGGGGGGTGTTGCTCATGTATGCCGAAGAACTCTTCTTCACTCCAAAGTATCTTAAAGCCAAAGAGATGGCTGATCAGGGAGCCTTTGGCAAAGTATACCTGGTCAAGCAAAGTGAGAAGCATTTTGGCCCCCATGCGCCATGGTTTTGGGATGTCGAGCAGTCTGGAGGGGGTGTCCTCATGGATATGGGCTGTCACGGCATCGCTTTTTGTCATTGGTTTATGAACATGTCCCCTATCAAAAGTGTCTACTGCCAGATGGGCACCTATGCCCATGTTGACAAGACTCGCGGAGAAGATAACTCCATCTGCATTCTCGAATTTGAAAACGGCAGCGTGGGATTGGTTGAAGATAGTTGGGCCCGCCGGGGCGGGATGGACGACTGCATCGAGATCTACGGGGATGGCGGGCTGACTTACGCCGATTTGCATATGGGGAATGCTCTGCCAACCTATAGTGAGCACGGATACGGCTATGCCGTGGAGAAAGCCCCAACGACCCAGGGTTGGAGCCACCCGGTTTTTGAGGAACTCTGGAATTATGGGTTCCCTCAGGAGATGCGGCACTTTGCACGCTGTGTGCGCGGGAAAGAGGAACCCATTGTCACTGGAGAGGAAGGCCGGCTGGTGCAGGAGATACTCTGTGCCGCCTACCAATCGGCACGGCTGGGCTGTAAAGTTAACCTGCCATTTCGCCCAAAAGGAGTAAAGAAGCCCATTGACCTTTGGTGGGCTTCGGCTCCGTCGCAGAGGGTCAAAAAGGAGTAACTATACTTAACGTAGTAGTACTAGCAGTCTGTCGGAGAATTGTGGTGCGGCCGTCCTCGGCTGCACCGCTCATGACGGTCAACAAGGTGCAGGCGAAACGGCCCACTGGGCCGTTTCATGGCCTGCACCACAAGCAGAAACAAAGCCTTCTCCGACAGGCTTCTAGCGCCAGCCTCAGAGAGGCGTCATCTTTATAGAAACGGAACCCCAGAAAAAATTCCCAGCTCCGTAGGAGCGGCATACTTTGAGACACGATCCAAAGAGGATGTCGCCCTGCCAGGGCTCTTCGGTTACGATGAGATGCATTTGGCTATAAATATTTCGCCTCCACGAGGCTGAATCTCCTAG
>JBGOVH010000577.1:0-2753 GCA_041478005.1 Terriglobia bacterium
CTGCCTTTTCCATCGGATACTTGAAGATCGGATTGCCTTTCAGAGCCCAACGCTTGATGGCTTCGGCCTCTTCGAATGGCAGCGGTGTGAATTGGTTTGCCAGCCCCAAAGCCATTTTGAAGAGCGTCTCATCTCCAGGGGGAATGGCGGCGGTTACCGGGTGAGACAGTGTGAACCTCAGCCCTTTCATCGCATCAGATGGATTCGATAACGGCTCGTACCAGCACTTGGAGAAGGTTTTGGTGACATCCTTGGCCCAAGGCCCTCTCGCCATGGCTTTGAGTGCCAGGATGCCCATCTTCTTCTCCTGGGCTTTAGCGAGCACCTGGGGACCAAAATTTCCAGCATGCCAAGTGGCAAAATTCACCGGAAAGAGAATCGTGTCGAAGTCGAATCGATCCATTAGCGCCAGGGCCGCCTCTACGGAGTGAGCGGAGAAACCAAGAAACCTGACTTTGCCGGACTTCCTGGCCTCAAGAAATGTTCCCATCGCTCCGCTTGCAGAGAACACCTTGTCAACGTCTTCCAGCTTGGTCATGGCGTGCAACTGATACAGGTCAAAATGATCCGTGCGCATCTTCTTGAGTGAGCTCTCCAATTCCCTTGCGGCCCCTGCTTTGTCGCGCTCTGTGGTCTTGCAGGCCAGGAATACGTTCTTCCGGTAGGGCTGCAAGGCCGGGCCCAACCTGTCTTCGGCGTTCCCATAACTGGGAGCCACGTCAAAGTAATTCACACCGCCCTCAATGGCCTCGCCAACCCGCTTGGAGGCTTCCTGGGGCGCAGCATCCATAACCACAATACCACCAAACCCCAGGATGGAGAGCTTTTCACCTGTCTTCCCGAGAGATCTTCGTTCCAGCCTTTCCGGATCCTTGATCCTCTCCAACGAGGCGAGGGTTGCTGGAAAGCAGCCGAGCAGAGCCAGGGAGCTGGAAGTGTGTTTCACAAAACGTCGTCTATTCATCTTTGCCTCCTTATCATGGTGCGATTGTTGCACGGAAACCAAGGTGTCTACTCGAAAAACCCCGGCGCCGATGATTTCTAACAATTTCGAAAAGTCCCCATATGGTCAAAAAACTCGAACGAATTGACCTGCCATAGCTTACAGCTTCCCGCCTTCACACTCAAATTTCCTTCATGCTCCACATGCACCAAAGCCGGTAGACAGCGTACTTTGGAGCTCCGTAGGATTCGCGAGAATAAGAAATGTATTAACCGTTGATATTCAGGGCGTGATGAAATATCATTCACTTCATGAATAATATTCGTGAACGTTGGTTAAGCCGTCGAGTCGTCACCGCCTTCAAAGCGCTTCCTGTGGTCGCCGTCATCGGCGCACGGCAATCCGGCAAGACGACTCTTGTCCAGGCCTTGGATCCGCACAGGACTTACTGGACCCTCGACGACCTGGGAGTCCAGGCCCAGGCAATGTCTGATCCCCATTCTCTATTGGCAAACAAGCCGCTGACGCTGGACGAAGTCCAAAGGGCGCCTGACCTGCTTCACACGGTCAAGCAGGAGGTTGACCGGCGTCGCCGCAATGGTGATTTCCTTCTCACGGGTTCAGCCAATCTATTGTTGATGAGTAAAGTGGCCGAATCGCTGGCCGGTCGCGCGGTATACTTGGAACTGGCGCCGTTTTGTCCAGCGGAATGGTTGGAGCGCTACCGCCGTCTCGAGCCGCTGGATGCTCTCTTCGGGACCCGGTTTGCACCACTAGATTGGCCTGTCGATAGCGGCGACTGGCCTTTCTGGCTGCTGCGTGGAGGGTTCGGACCTGCATTGCTCGCAGAAACTGACGAGGGGCGCGACCTCTGGTTCAGCGGCTATGTTCAAACATACTTGGAGCGTGACCTGCGGCAACTGAGCGCGGTTACCAGTTTGCCGGATTTTCAGAGACTGATGGCGCTGGCCGCTAACCAATGTGCCCGGTTGCTGAACCAGTCGAACTTGGCCCGAGATGCTGGGTTGACGCAACCGACATGTCACCGTTACCTAAACTTGCTCGAAACGGGGTGTCTGATTCATCGGCTACAACCATTTACGACGAACCCTGCCAAGTCGTCTGTGAAAACTCCCAAGCTGTTCTGGACGGATTGCGGTTTGGCGGCACAGATCGCGGGCATTCGGACAGCCGGGAAGCTCGCAACCCGCCTGGACCAGGGATTCTGGCTAGAGCAGACTCTGTTCCAGACTTTGCAGACATGGCGTTCGCTGGATCCAACATCTCGCCGCCTCTATTTCTGGCGGGACCGCGCAGGCCGCGAAGTGGATTTCATTCTCGAGCAAGACGGCAAGCTAGTGGCACTGGAGGTGAAGATGGGCAGCACCGTTTCTTCGGATGATGCGGGCGGGATTCGCGACTGGCGCCACGGGCTGGCGCGCAAAGCGCGCTTTGTCCGTGGAGTTGTGCTTTACGCAGGCAAGCCACGCTTGCTGGGACAAGAGGTAATTGCATTGCCATGGGGCTGGATGGTGCCGGAGGTGAAGTCCTGAACCTCGTATGGTCAAAAAACTCGAACGAATTGACCTGCCATAGCTTACACCCGTCCCTCTTCTCCCTCAAATTACCTTTTCTCATCTGGCCACGCGGCGGCTGACGTTAAGGGAGATCTTCTCATCGGCAATGGTTTTTTGGGCGTCTGAGAATCTCGCCTTCCTGTTCACTAAATTGAGCATGTCGGTCAGTGTCACTGACAAGCGAATGCCTTTGGCAGCTTAACAACATTTGGTGGCGGAAGCACCCATGAAAA
>JBGOVH010000436.1:0-3568 GCA_041478005.1 Terriglobia bacterium
ACCAGCAGCATCTCCAGTCAACGTGCTCTAACCATCGATCTGCTGGCCGATCGCGCGGCCATGCTGGCTGAAGTGCGATCACGAGTCGCTCTAATGAAGCGTGATTTGAGCAAGCTGATGCTAAGTCTCAGGTCACGACCGAAGGATTGAAACGAAGCGGGTTGTAGGGGAATTCCCCCACAAATAGCGGGGAATTTCACCCAAGAAGAAGGTCAACAGATGCTAGCGTTGGTCATCATGATTGGATACAACTCTGCTGGACTGATTTGTTCGCCCTATTTCTTATCGATTTAGGTTTGGAAACCCGCATGCAAGGTCCAAGAAGATGAGAAAGTGAGGAACTTATGAATACCAGCCCAGATTTACATTCCGAGATTTCACAGGCAGAGATAGAAGAGGGTCTGTCTCTCAATGACTTGAGAATCGGTGACCTGGTTGAAGTGAAAACGAAACACCGGTGTTACGCCTTTGAAAACCGTGGAAATGGACAGATCCTCATCTCAGGGCACCCTGAATATTGCCCACAGCCCGTATTGGTGAAGCTGAACGGCTCGACATGGGGTGGGCCCATGATGAAAGTGGGATTCATCGGGCGAGGCATGTTCCTGGAGTTTCGTCACCCGGTATATGGAATTGTTCACACCTCGCGCATTCAGGCAATTCGCCGGCTAGAACACAAATCCCAATTGAGTGACCCGCACCTTGCTTCAAGGAACTGAATCTCAGGCGTGCCTACGACATTGGCGCACTCCACTGTACACAAGACGACTTCGAGGCAAGAAATCTTTACTATCTTTACCCCTATCTTTAACCCTATCTTTACCCTTTTGAGGGTTGACCCCACTCCCGAAGACCCCACTCCCGACTCCTCCCTGGAGGCGTTAAGCTCGAAGATCACTCGATGCAAATTCGATTAAATGCTAGACTGACGTTATGGCAAAGCAGAAAATCGATATTAGCAATCTGACTACAGATGAACGCTTGGACTTGATTGAGGAACCCTGGGACAGCCTCGCGACAAATTCAAAACAAGTTCGGCTCACCGAAGACCAACTAGCAGAATTGGATCGCCGACTCGACGAGGTGGAGCAAAGGCGCTGGTCGGCGCCTGGCCCGAATTAGGCAATGGCCAAGAGGTTGGGATACCTTCTGGAGGCACTGCGGCTCTGAGACTCTGACGTATTACGCAAGCCCCTGGATCTGGCTCCCGCATTTTCTGCGTTGTATCCAGCACTTCCGCCCAACGGCAGATACAATCGACACTGGGGGCTGCTGGTAAACGTTGAGGTTAACGCGCCAAAGAGTTCAGCAGCCGGTACAGGATTACTGAAACATAATAGCCAAGCGACGAAACAAGGATGGTAGACAGAGTAGGCCGTCATGAATGAGAGAGATCGTTCCAAGAAGGATCAACCACGGGTTGGACCTCGGATTGTCCGGGCATGGTTTGACACTGTGATAAATCCCTTGCTCAACGGGCTCCGGGCAGAACGCGCACTGCTGGAAAGTAAAGACTGGACATGGCAGTTCCACCAAACTGGCCTTGAGATGATCAAAGCGGCGACTCAGTATATCGATGCCAATGCGGAAGATAATCTCGAGCAGATGCTCTACTTTTTCCCAAGCCTTAAAGCAAAGATCGGGAACCACGACGAGGCGAGAGACGCTTTGTTCGATGCGTGCCAAGCGCTTCACACGGCCATCATTTCGAGATCAGATATCGAGACGATTTACAAGGCAGTAACCTCTCAAGAGTCCCTGGCTGGGTTGGGGAAGAGTATGAATGAAATGTTTGGCAATCAGGAACCCTCTGACCAGATCAACCTGCTGGCCGAATACACGGTGAACAATACGGGCGAGTTGCCTTACTATTACACAGTCTCTCCGCTCTGGAATCGCCACCGTGAACGGTTTCTGAAAGTCTTGGATCACCCTGCAGTCATTACCCACTCCAGAAAAACAGCCAAGGCAGGAGAGCGGCTCCTGTTCGCAAACGAAGCTTTAGTCAAGAGCCTGAAAGACGCTCGTGAGAAGTTGTCTTTGGAGCATGATATGCCCTATGTCGGGGCCATAGAACTCTCTTTGAAAGACAGAATGTGATGGCGGTCACACCTATTGCGCCGTTCGGAAAAGTCATTTTGGATACGGGACCGCTTTATAGTGCGTTGACTTTGACGTTTGCTGATCGTTATCCGGCCAGCCGAAACTCTATTCTGAGCAAGAACGAACTGCTCCCCTACCTGCGCGATCCAAAAGCTCAGAAGAACTTTCTACAGCTGTTTGCCAGCCTCCGACCTGTCTTGACAACGTCCCATGTGATTGGGGAACTAAAGGGACGCCAAAAGCTGAAAGATACTTACGCTAAAGAATTCTGGCGTTGTGCGATTGGGATTCTCAGGTCCAAGTCAGTTGACGAAAGGCTGGTTCGCTTGCTCGACCTGCCGCAAGAAACTCTGGATGCGATAGTTCCCCTGATTGGCCCGACCGATGCAGGTCTTATTCAACTGGCAAAGAGTGAGCAGTGTGTATTGCTCACCGACGATGGGCGAGAACTTGCGCGCTTCGCCAAAGCGGCCAATGTGAGGTTTCAACTAGTCGACGATTTGGTTCGCCGGTAACGGGTCGAGAGCAGCTCTCGTGGAGGTGGTAGTCGGGCCCCTTACTTTGCCCTGAAGACAGCTGAATAACGAATAATGAGATGTGACCCTTTCAATCCCTTTCAATCCCTTTCAATCCTTTCAATCCCTGAGAATCCCTGCCGCCTGCATCCACAAGATCTTTCCGCTGATGGCTCGCAAAATCACTTCTTGTACCTTCATGGTCCGCTCCAAGGCCAGGGCTGGATAAAGTCCCATCTGTCTTCCTCCTTTTCAGACGAAACATTATCTCTGCCCCACCCGTTAGACCGGACACTTCATTTGCTACCACCACCGGACATTTCACTTGTTTACCATAGGCTCAAAGTTTGTCTTGACAGATCGTTAGAACTAGTGTAGTTCTTGGTTAGTAAATAGAGATTGGGAGGTTCAAAATGGAGATAGTCTTTACCCCAGAGGAAGTCGCTTCGTTTCTGAAAATCGATCCGGAAGAAGTGATCCGTCTGATTGAGCAGAGTCAACTTCGGGCTTACAAGGTCGGCTCCGTCTATCGAATTGGGCAGACGGATCTCGATTCTTTCCTGGACAGCTGCACTACTTGCGCATCCCGAACAGCTGCTGCCTATGGACGGTCTCGCGCTCTGTCAGAACCCGTGACATCAAATCAAAACAGGACGTGCAAGACGTTTGCGGGTCTGAGTGAATTTCGTGTTACTGGAAGTATTGCGACAGGAGCCGAGATCTGGCCAGGGCAAATGCGATATCCCATTCGATTTCCGAAAGACTTCTTTGACGCCATGCTTGGACATTTCAGAGGGGGCGAGGTTAATGTTGGGCTTCAATTTGATCGACCAAGCAAAGGCAGTCTGGGCGAATGGATCAAGGAGAATTTGCCCACAAAGATGAATCCTGCTACGTATGTCGCAGGGCTTTTAATCCAAGAGGGCTACGCTGAACGAGCTGGCCGAGGC
>JBGOVH010000597.1:0-2597 GCA_041478005.1 Terriglobia bacterium
CCAATGGCTATAAGATGGGTACCAAGCCGGAGCACCATGAATGGATCCGCAAATATCTGAAACATCAAATCCCCCCGACTAAGCTTTCTCTGGCTGCCCTGGAAACATTAGCAGTGATTGCTTATAAACAACCGATTACAGTTCCGGAAATCCAGGAGATTCGCGGCGTGAATGCCGTTGCAGTCTTAAAAACGTTGCTGGACAAGAAACTGCTAACGACTGCTGGGCGTAAGAACGTCATCGGTCGTCCTATTCTCTACAAGACCACCAAGGAATTTCTCGTCCATTTCGGGTTGAAAAACTTGAGCGAATTGCCGAGCCTGGAGGAATTTGAAGAACTTGCTCGTTCTTCTTTGGGAGCTGAGGTGGAAAGTGCCCCGAGTCAAGAACAAGTCCAGATGGAGCAGGTGGAAAATCTTGGCGTTTCTTTATCGGAGACTCCTGCGCTCGGCGATTCAAGCGAGACTCAAGGCCACGAAGTAGTTTCCCAAGATCAAGAAGCGATTATTGCTTCCGAAGACCATTTGGCAAAATCGCAATGATGGAAAGGCTTCAGAAAGTTATTGCCCAGGCTGGCCTGTGCTCTCGTCGCAAGGCGGAGGAACTGATTCAGGCAGGACGCGTTTCTGTAAACGGAAGCCCGATAACGGAGCTGGGAAGCAAAGTAGACGCGTCCCGCGATCACATCAAGGTGGACGGGAAACGCTTACGGTTGGACTCAGAGAAAGTTTATTTGCTGCTCAACAAACCCAGAGGCTATGTATGCACTCTGTCCGATCCTGAGGGGCGACCGACTGTTGCCGATCTGGTAAAGAGAATCTCGAAACGAGTTTTTCCAGTAGGACGTTTGGATTATGCCAGCGAAGGATTGCTGCTGCTAACCAATGACGGCGATTTTGCCAATCAGATTGCTTCGGCAGGCGATCACTGTCCCAAGACTTACCTGGCTAAGGTTAGAGGCGCTCCGGATTCCAATCAGTTAGCGAAACTGCGCCAAGGCATCACGCTGGATGGGAGGCCACTGTCGCCCAGCCGCATTGAGATCCTCAAAGAGACTGAGAATCCGTGGTTCAAGGTAACTCTTATTGAAGGCAGGAATCATCAGATTCGCAGAATGTTTGAACGCATGGGGCATACTGTCCTCAAGTTGAAACGGGTTCAGATCGGATTCTTGCAGGATGCGCATTTGAAGTCTGGAGAATATCGCGCCTTGACGGCAGACGAAGTCAGGCGTTTCAAATCGCTTCAGCCAGGAATGTCGAGTTCTTCTGAAACTGCAGGGGCAAGACCACGGGGAACACGGGGGGACACGGAGAGAGTGAATAGGGGGCGAAAATAGAAGAACTCTTATTTTCCATTGATCATTTGCCATTTGTTATTGAAGCATGCTGGGCGTTTTCTGCTGAAATGCAAAATGAGAAATGGCAATTGGTCAACGCAAAATCTCTCCCTCCCAGTCCGCAGTCTCCTATCAAGTGTTACTTATCAGAAGGCCCTCGGTGGCAGATATTTACCGTTTCACTAAATCATAGACCCGGTTAGACGGCCCCGTCCCCCGTGGTCATAATCCCTTGCTTAAAGTTCTATGAACCGCCAAAGCGAGATGACAGTGATCCTCAGCCAGGCACGGACAATTGCTGTTGTGGGGCTCTCAGACAACCCTGCCAGACCCAGCCACGGTGTCGCCAGTTACATGCAATCCCACGGGTACCGCATTATCCCTGTCAATCCGAACCACAAGAAGATTCTTGGTGAGGTTTGTTATTCTTCCCTGACCGATATTCCGCGAGCGGTCAGGATTGACCTCGTCAACATTTTCCGGCGTCCTGAAGTCGTGATGCCAGTTGTGGAACAAACCATTCAGATTGGGGCACGAAGCCTGTGGATGCAGGAGGGCGTGATAAACTACGAGGCGGCAAGAAAAGCAGAGGAAGCAGGGCTCTGTGTAGTGATGGATCGCTGTCTGATGGTGGAGCATAGTCATTATGTTTTGCAATCGTCATGAGGCAGGTTCCCAGTTGGCCAAAAGGGTCGAGAGCTCATCGTTCACGGCACCCGTCTGCTGGGTCAAGCCATGAAAGCAGGCGAAGCTAGCAACTGTGCTTTTTGCAAAATCATTCGGGGTGAGTCTGAATGTTTTGCTGTTTTCGAGAATGAGATATCTATTGCATTTCTAGATCAGCGTCCGCTATTTCCTGGTCATTGTCTTTTGATTCCAAAAGAACATTACTCCACTTTGAATGAATTCCCAGCAGCTTTGTTAGGTCCCATGTTCGCCGGTGCCCAGTTAATAGCGCGGGCATTGGAAGAAGGTCTTCTAGCAGAAGGAACTTTTGTCGCTCTCAACAACCGCGTGAGCCAAAGTGTTCCGCACCTGCATATCCATGTGGTTCCCAGGAAAAAGAATGATGGGCTAAAGGGTTTCTTTTGGCCTCGCCAACCATACCGCGATCACGACCACTTGGTGAATGTTCAAAAATCACTTCGCGCCGCAATTGCAGAGATCCTTGAGACACAAAAGAGAACGAATGGCTGAGCTATCGTTCTACCTCGGCAATGAGTCCCCAGCCTGGATGAAGACTGTGGCTGACGAATAC
>JBGOVH010000049.1:0-10116 GCA_041478005.1 Terriglobia bacterium
AAACACCAACCCCCAACAACAACAACGGGCCAGACTCCGGTTCTGACTGGGTTTTGCGCGAAATGAAGAAGCGGCTGACAACCCGTGAAACGCTTGAGCTGGCAGCCCGTATTCGGGACTTTGAAATTGTTCCAGAATTCTCTTTTGTAGTTGGCAATCCCAAAGACCCGGAGAGGGACGCAAAGGAGTGCGTCCGCTTCATCCGTCAGATTAAGACAATCAATCCTGAAGCCGAGATCATTGTCCAGCACTATACCCCTGTCCCACAGCGTGACGGGATGTATGGAAAGATCGAGGATCAAATCAAGTTCCCGACAACACCTGAAGAATGGGCTACAGACCGTTGGCTAGATTTTACTCTGAGGATCAATCCGGAAGTATCCTGGCTGCCACGCGGGGTCAAGGAACTCATTGACAATTTCGAACTGGTCGTCAATTCACGATGGCCAACGATTCAGGACATTCGCTTGCCCTCTTGGGGCCGGACCTTGCTTAAAACCTTGAGCAGCTGGCGCTATCGCTTCGAAGTTTATGCACATCCACTCGAACTCACCTGGACACAGCGGCTCATTGATCTCCGCAAGCCCAAAGTGGAAAGCCTGTAGGATTGCAATTGTCGAATGCAGAATTCTTCGCTTATCGTTACTCCCTTATGCGGTCACGAAATCTGGGCGGAAAGCTACGATTATTCCCCCAACCCTTTATTGAACCTGGAAGAGCGAATTCTATCCCAACAATTGACCCGCCTGGATAATCTGTCCGTTGCCGATCTCGCGTGCGGCACAGGACGCTGGATGGCAAAGGCTCAAGACCTGGGAGCGCGATTTTGCGTAGGAATTGATTTTAGTCCGGCTATGCTGCAACAGGCTAAGTTTAAGCTTGGTCTAAAGGGGCGTCTGGTCATAGCAAACCTGAATCTCATCCCACTTGCGTCTAATGCTCTGGACATTTTGATTTGCAGTTTTGCTCTTGGCTATTTTGACACATTGAGATCACTTGCATATGAGTGTCATCGCATTCTACGCCCCGGAGGAAAACTGTTTTGCTCGGATCTCCACCCTGCCACGAAAACTGAGGGGTGGAAGCGTTCGTTTAAGAAAGCGGATAGGGTCATCGAGATAGAGAGTGTCTTTCATCCGATCGCTGGAATCATGAACGATTTTGAAGGTCCCTTTCAACTTGAGTCACGCCAAGAGTTGTTCCTGGGAGAGCCTGAACGTCCTATTTTTGAAAAGGCAAAAAGACTTCATGTGTTTGAAGCATCCAAACACTTCCCTGCGGTGGTCCTCTTCAAGTGGCGAAAACCGTTGTGAATCTCGCCAAGTGGCATTCAGGGCTGCTTTTCATGTCGATTCCCTCTTATAATTCAGTCCATCCATTGACCTGGGTTTTCCACGGTGGAAGAGTCGCGCAATCCTCTTCGGAATCCTCCTGCCTGACCGTTACCATAAAAAACAAATTGCTTCACTCTCTTTATGCCGCAAATGATATTTCTAAAGTCAATTCTTCCCAGACCGCCCGTCTCGATTTGAACGGCATGATGGTGCTACCTGGCCTCATCAATGCGCACGATCATCTCGAATTCGGTTGTTTCCCCCGCTTAGGCGATGGCCCCTATGAGGATGCCCGAGCCTGGGCGCTGGACGTTTACCATCCCGATCAGTCTCCCATCCGTGAGCTGCAGCAAATTTCTAAGCCAACGCGCCTTTTCTGGGGAGGATTGAAGAACCTCTTCTCTGGAGTCACGACCGTGTGCCACCACAACCCTTATGAGAACGCAGTGTTTGATGATTCCTTCCCCGTGCGAATCCTCGACCGGTACGGGTGGTCGCATTCTTTCGCGTTCAGCGAGGATGTGAGAGCAGATTTCAATAGGACTCCAACGGATACCCCTTTCATGATTCATGCAGCCGAGGGGACCACGACTGAATCTCGGGCTGAGATTTCTCGTCTGGAAAGGATGGGATTGCTCAATGCACAGACCGTGATTGTCCATGGCGTGGCTCTTCAAACGGAAGAGTGGAAGGCCCTTGGCAGGCGCGGCGTAGGATTGATCTGGTGTCCAAGTTCTAATTTATTCACTCTCGGAAAGACCGTGGACCTTAATATCTTGCGAAGCACAAGCGCTGTGGCTCTGGGCAACGACTCACCCCTAACGGCTCAAGGAGACTTCCTGGACGAAATCCATATTGCGATGAGTTTTGGCATTGACCCAGACTTGCTCTACTCGATGGTCACGGAAAATGCGTCGCGTCTTCTGCGCCTAAAACAAGGCCAAGGACAAATCACAGCGGGCTCTGTAGCAAACCTCTTGATTGTCAAAGATAACGGAGATTCACCTGCACAAAGGCTCATTTCACTTTCAACGGCGGATATCGAGCTGGTCATGCTGGAAGGCAGGCCTATGCTGACTTCACTCAGTTTGGCAAGACAACTTCCACCATCACTTCTCTGCAAAATGCAAAGGGTCATTTATGGGGAAACTGAATGGTGGATTCAACTCGACGTCTTGAGTCATTGGCAAGAGACAGCAAAGTTCCTGGGGAAGAAATTTCGGCTAGCCGGAAAAATGGTTTCGATTGGTTTTGACTCCTGAATATCGTCCTCGTCCTCTTAATCGGCTTTTGAAAACCGAGGACCACGACGAAATCGTCGAATCGAGCATGAGTACAACGAAGCCGGCTTATCGTTGTTGACTCGAATTAGAAAGAATTTCTCTTCCTATTTTTGTCCCTTTGACCCATCGATCAAACCAATCCAGGTTTCGCTGCATAGCGTCCAAGAGGAATTTTGGTTCCTGCAGACCATGAGGCTGCCTGGGATAGACCACCATTTGGACGGGAACATTTTGTCTCTTCAAAGCATTATAGAACTCATAGCCCTGGGAAATAGGGACCCTTAAGTCGGCCTCTCCGTGCTGAATGAGGGTAGGAGTTGACACACCTCTGACGTTGAACATTGCCGAGTGAGCGCGCCATAGATCCAATATATCCCAATGTTCCCCTCCAAAATAGTCGGGTAGAAAACTGGGTATGTCGGCTGTTCCTGTAAAGCTCATTAGATTAGTCACACCGGCGCCGACAGAAGCGGCTTTAAATCGCTTGGTTTGGGTGATAACCCAGGAAGTCATGTATCCGCCATAACTCCATCCCATAATGCCTAACCGATTGGCATCGGCGATTCCCTTTTCAATCAGAGCATCCGCCCCTGCCAGGATATCGCGATAGTCGCCACCCCCCCAGTCACGATAGTTCGAATACCTAAAATCACGTCCATAGCCGCTGCTACCGCGCACATTGCAGCGCAGAACCGCATAGCCGCGAGCCGCGAAAGCAGCTACCGGATAAGGAGACGGAGATCCTGTGAAGCTGCTCGCGAACACTCCAGTAGGTCCCCCATGAACAATCACGAGTAAAGGCGCGCGCATGCCTGGCTGATACTCGTTTGGATATGTGAGAAGTCCTTCTATTTCCTTCCCGTCTGAAGATCTCCAGGAAATGATCTCTGTCTTTCCCAGAGAAAGTTCAGGAAAATTCTGAACATGGCTAATTTGGATTGGCTCAAAGCGGTCCAGACTGCTCAAAAAGGCTTCCACTGGTTTTTCGGTGCTCTGAGATGTGAACCCCATGCGGGTGCGGGAAGCATTTAACGCGGGGGATTCGACTATCAAGTCGGAAGGTGTAAGATCGATAGGGGCGCTGCCATCTACTGGCAAAGCGTACACCCGGCTTGCGGTTCGATAAGTTTCGCTCACAAGAACACGCTTACCGTCAGCCGACCATCCGACTATTTTGGGTTTTTGATCGTAAGTTAATCCCAATGATTTGGGTGCCCCCCCACGGGAGGAGACTATTTGCACGCGACCTGACTGTGCCCATGAAGGAGGAATATCACTGCGAGAGTAAGCGATCCAGAGGCCATCAGGGGAGAAGAAGGGATCCGTTTCGGCAGCAGCAGTGCTTGCCATTGTCTGATATTTGCCAGTCCCTACATCCAAAATAGAAATGTCGGCCTTAGTCCAGTCATCCGCTTTGGCAGTGGGAGTATGTGAAAAGACAATGTTCTTCCCGTCGGGAGACCAGCCAATGCTATTCGGGTTGATGCTGAATTCCTGGGACGTTAGATTGCGAACCAAGCGGCTTCCCTGGCCGTTCTTTTCAACAGAAACCAGATACAACCGCACGACTTTAGGGCTTTCATCAATGACTCTCCAATCACGCTTTTCTTTGGCTGCCTTCTCTTCCTCAACGTTTTTAGGATCTGTCATACAATAGGAGATTTGCTTGCCGTCTGGAGACCAGGCAAAGGCGTTGATCTCCCCTTTCTCTTCTGTCAGCTGTTCAGCTTCGCCTCCATCGACCCGAATTCTCCATAGATTATTTCTGGGATCAGTACCCGGATCTGTCTTTACGCCGCGGAAAGAGAGAAAGGCGATCCAATTTCCGTCAGGCGACCATTCAGGTGAGGTTGATGACTTCTCCCCCTGAGTCAATTGAATCGAGCTTTTGCCATCAGAGTGGGCAACATGAATCTCTGAGAGCCATTCACTCTTCTCACCTTCCATAACGGCGCTTCCCACAACATAGGCGACTCTCAGACCATTAGGTGAAACACGAACGCTAGAGACTCTCTTAACCATCATAGCCAAATCGGGAGTCCAGCCTTTTTGGGAATCTTGAGTGTAGGGATATGAGTTTGTAACGAACAAATAAGCACAAATCAGAAAAACAATCATGAAACGTATAGGTCGCATGTCAATCTCCTCCTCTGAAAATGACGTTCCCCCTCCTTGCACAAGGAGGGGGTCAGGGGGGAGGTTTGCGAACTTCCAAGCACCACCCCCCTGAAGTCCCCCCTTGTCTAAGGGGGGACGATTATTTTCATCCGTCGTGGCGCCGCGCAGCGGCATGAAAGGCTTTCCTGAATTACCAACCAACTCATTAGTAATTGAATCTTACCCAAAGTATCTAGAAGCTCAACTGAAATCAAGCATTGAATCAATCCGAATAGCCTCTTAGACTTGAAACGCTGCCGATTTGCAAATCCGCGGCAACCAGGTACACTGGTCTGGTCAATTTCTTTCGGAAGTCACGACATGAGGGGCAATAATGCAAGCCATTGTCTTGCGTGAACTGGGAGAAGCCACCAACCTTCGTTTAGAAGAAGTGCCAGATCCTCAGCCTGCACACAATGAAGTAGTGGTTCGGCTCAAGGCTGCAGCGCTTAACCATCGCGATGTCTGGATCCGGCGAGGACTTTATGCGGGAATTCGGTTGCCAATCATCTTAGGCTCAGATGGGGCCGGAGAAGTGTATGCGACCGGAGAAGGAGTCGATCCCGGCCTGAAGGGGAGGGCTGTCGTTATTCTTCCATCTTTGAATTGGGGGACAGATGAAAGAGCGCCAGGTCCGGATTTCAAAATTCTTGGGCTGCCGGACAATGGAACCTATGCTCAATTTGTCAAAGTTCCTGTCAGTAATATCTTCCCCAAGCCAGAGCCTCTCGGTTTCGAAGAAGCCGCTGCCATTCCACTGGCAGCGCTCACCGCTTATCGCGCTCTCGTGACTCGATCTCAGATTCAGGCAGGTGAGACAGTCCTCATTACTGGAATAGGGGGAGGTGTTTCTGGCTTTGCACTGCAAATCGCAAAGACGCTGGGAGTCCGCGTCCTGGTGACCTCCGGAAGTGAAGCCAAACTGGCTCGCGCAAAAGAGATTGGTGCAGACGGAGGAGCCAACTATAATTCACAGAATTGGGGCAAGGAAATTGTCGCTTTGGCCAACGGTCAAGGCCCGGATGTCGTTATCGATAGTGTTGGTGGACAAACTTTCGAAAAAACGATCGAAATTGTTCGACCGGGTGGCCGAATCGTCACTTATGGCGCCACCACCGGCCCAGCTAAACAAGTTGAGATTCGAAGGGTTTTCTGGAAACAGCTCAATGTCCTGGGTTCAACAATGGGCAACTCTAAGGAGTTTGAAGCGGTGTTGGAACTCTATCGCCGTGGGGGGCTACGACCCATCGTGGACCAGGCGTTTCCATTATCGGAGGCTGCATCTGCCCATCGTCGAATGGAAGCAGCCGAGCAATTCGGCAAGATTGTGCTTAACATTGAGTAAGACAAAAGTACAACCACGGGGGACACAGGGATCAACCAGGCGCATCCGTGATTCACAGGCTTCCCAAAGTCATACAGCTTTTGCTGCTCACAAGAGGGCTCATATAAGATTCTGGTCCATCTCGCTTTTTCTTTCCCCGCGTTCCCCGTGGTAATCCTTTTTTTGCTTTCGATACATGACGTCGAAAGGTGATGATAAGATCTCTCACAATGGAACATGCGATTGCCAAAAAGATGCACACCATCTCCACTCTCCCTGTGCTGGTTTTGATGCCGCATAGCCGTTGTGACTGCAAGTGTTTAATGTGCGATATCTGGAAGGATTTGGCGACTCAGGAAATCTCGGTCACACAGCTCTCGCCACATCTCGACGCCCTGAAAAAACTAAAAGTTCAATGGGTGGTTTTTTCGGGCGGTGAGCCGCTTCTTCATTCCAATCTGTTTGTGCTTTGCGATTTGTTGCACGAGGCCGGGATCCGAGTTACGTTGCTTTCCACCGGTCAACTTTTGAAGAGATTTGCATCCGAAGTCGCCTCAAAAACAGATGACACAATTCTTTCTTTGGATGGCCCTGAACCAGTGCATGACACCATTCGCCGGGTTACGGGGGCCTATGCTCGAATGCGCGAAGGGATCGAAGAAGTTAGAAAGATTCGTGAGGACTATGGGTTCTCGTGCCGGACGACAGTTCAGCATCAAAACTTTCGATTTCTTCGCCTAACCGTGAAAACTGCCAGAGAGACAGGCTTTGACTCCATTTCTTACCTGGCAGCTGATGTGTCGTCAACGGCATTCAACCGGCCACAGGGTTGGAACGAAACCAAACAAAGCCAGGTGGCTCTTGCCAAAGAGGAAATTCCCGATTTGGAGAGCGAGATTGAAAGCTTGATCTACGAGTATTCGGACGAGATTAAGCGCAGATTCATTCGAGAATCCCCCGAAAAGTTGCGACGCATTGTTCATCATTTCCGCGCTCAGATCGGAGAGACAGTAGCGGTCTCCCCACAATGCAACGCACCCTGGGTATCGGCAGTCATTGAAGCTGATGGCACAGTGCGCCCCTGCTTTTTCCACAAGAGTCTCGGAAATATTAACGAACAGCCTTTCATGGAGATTCTCAATGGCCCGAACGCAATTGAGTTTCGTAAAACTCTCGATATTTCAAGTCATGCAACTTGTCGGCGCTGCGTTTGCTCCTTGCATTTGGAGAATTGAATGATTCCAGCAGAGACAAAACATCGGTTTGAAACTGGAGGCGATGGCGCTCTACTGATGGTGTTTGTGTTTGAACCTTAAGGAACCGAAACCATGCAAATCATTCGATCCATGATTGTCGATGATGAGAAATTTTCCAGAGTTTCCCTAAAGAAGCTTCTGAAGCTTTATCCGCAAATCGAAGTAATAGATGAGGCCGTTGACGGTGTAGAGGCCATTGAGAAGATTGAGTCTCAAAAACCTGACCTGGTCTTCCTCGACATTCAGATGCCTGGCCTCAACGGATTTGAGGTCCTCCGCTCGTTGACCATCACACCAAAGCCGCAAGTTATCTTTGTCACAGCCTATGACAAGTATGCGGTAAAGGCATTTGAAGTGAATGCCATTGACTACCTGCTCAAGCCCATTGATGAAGCGCGGCTTAAACTGGCAATCAGCAGACTCATGGAGAAAGGCAGAGCCTCTGCTGAAGACTACGAGCGAATTCGAAAACTATTGCTCAGTTTCGAAAAACCGAAATCGGGAATGCTCCACATTCCACTGCGCCGAGGCAGGAAAATCGTTCTGATGAATCCGGCCGAAATCTTCTATCTGAAATCCGAGCAAGGAGTAACCATTGTGGTCACAGCCAGCGGAGAGTACTGGACCAGCTATACTCTCGCCGAAATGGAAGGATTACTCGACGAACTGATGTTTTTCAGGACTCACCGCTCGACCATCATCAATCTCAACAAGATTAAGGAAATTGTGCCCGCCCAAAGTGGTGTCTACGATGTCTATCTAAACGATGCAGCCAGAACCTGTGTCCCTTTGAGCCGCGACCGCGCAAGGATTCTGAGGGAGCGGTATAATTTTTGAAATTTCACGTGCGAGTCTCGCTTTCGCAGCTTCGCCGGTTTGCCAAAGATTTATCGGACTAACTGTGCCATCTACCACCTCTTCGAGACTCGTCCTCATGGCTCGGTCGAGGCGTCCGGGTCCCGCAGGGATACGTCCCCGTTTTCTTAGCTAGCCGCTTTTTTTCACTCTAAATGCGTCGTAAAATTTCAACTCAACCTCAATCAATCTAATAATTTTGACTAATGGGAAGGTTTCAGTCGACCGAAACAATCTAAGAGATTGCTTGGCGATTCCCTACTTCGAGAACGCCGCAAATGATCCTACTAAAAAGCCTCGGCGAGGAAAACAACTGCGATGGTCTTTAGATCTGCAAGAGGGATTCATCGGGTCTTTCCTTTCCCCACCCTTATGCTGTTTCTCCTTTGCTGCATTCCAACGCAGGCGCAACAGATTTCCAGTCCAAGTACAGCTCCTCGTCTCTTGACACGCATAGAGCAGATCTGGAGTCTCGATCCGGACGAAGCACAAAAGGGTCACTCGGTGAGGGTGACGGGCGTGGTGACCTACTTCGATGATCGAGATGACAGTTTATTCATTCAAGATGACACTACCATCATTTATGTGAATCCTAGCGGTGGAGGATTTCGCTTGCTGGCGGGCCAACTTGTGGAAGTAGAAGGAGTCAGCGCTCCAGGAGATTATGCCCCCATCATCGCGAAACCCCGCATTCGGATCTTGGGGACAGCTCCCATCCCGGCAGCTCACAGAGCATCGCTGGAACAGTTGATGACCGGGAAAGAAGACAGCCAGCTGGTTGAAGTCGAAGGGATTGTCCGTTCCGTGTCCATGGAGAATGAACGCATCCGACTTGATATTGCCTCCAGCGGTGGCCGCTTTAGTGCCAGAATCCCCGACTACCGGCATCTGCCCCTGCCCCTGCACCTGGGGTCGACGCCAAGGTCAGGATTCGTGGGGTTTGCGCCGCGGTCCGCAACCAGCAAAATCAGTTAATCGGCGCGATTTTGTGTGTGGCATCCTTGGATCATATTCTTGTCGAAAAACAGTCGCCAGCAGATCCGTTTCTGGCTCCGGTCCGTTCCGTCAGCAGCCTTCTTCGGTTCACACCCAAGGGTCTTTCTGGTCATCGCGTACGAGTGGAGGGTGTGGTCACCCTCCAACAAAGGGGTGGATCTCTTTTCATCATCGATGACACAGGAGGGCTTTATGTCCGGTGTCAACAAACCGAACGTCTCAAACCCGGTGATCGGGTAACCGTCCTGGGGTTCCCTGCCGTCGGACAATACACACCGATATTTGAAGAGGCTGTCTATCGTCGAACAGGTTCTGGACCACTGCCGAATGCAGTGAAGGCGACGGGCCAGAATCTTCTCGATGGGGATTTGGATGCCAAAATCGTACAAATCGAGGCACGTCTACTGAATCGGCTGGAGAGCCCGGATGAGCAGGTACTCGTTCTACAGGAGGATCAAACAGTCTTCAGGGCCCATCTGGAAGATCTTGCCGGAAGTGACAAGCTGAATTCTCTGCGTAACGGCAGTCTGGTGGAGTTGACGGGAGTGTGTTCGGTTCAAGTTGATGAATCCCATGTGCCGCGGTCTTTCAGGATTCTGCTTCGCACACCCGGCGACATTCGTGTATTGACAAGTCCGTCCTGGTGGACGCGCTCGCATACCCTTTGGACGGTGGGAATCCTGACGTGCTTGATCCTGACCGCTTTGGCTTGGGTGGCCGTTCTTGGATGGCGCGTCCGCCGACAGACGGAAGTCATCCGATTTCGACTGGAACGAGAGGCGGCACTGGAAAATCAATATCGCGAACTAGTTCAAAACGCCAATGACATTGTCTACAGTCATGATCTGGCGGGCAATTTCACTTCTATCAACCGAGCTGGCGAGCGGCTCATGGGTTACAGCCCAGAAGAA
>JBGOVH010000569.1:0-2788 GCA_041478005.1 Terriglobia bacterium
AGCCATAATCTCGGGCAGCTTCCGTCCCTGCCCCAGCTGCAAGCCAACGGAGCGATTACGGCTGAGATCGCCCGTGCAGGTCAGCAGCAAATCGCCCATTCCAGCCAGCCCTGCTAAGGTTTCGCGCTTGCCGCCGCAGGCAATGGCCAAACGAGTCATTTCCGCCAGACCACGCGTAATCAGCGCCGCCATGGAGTTGAAACCAAACCCCAACCCAACACAAACTCCGGCTGCAATGGCAATGACATTTTTCACGGCTCCGCCGAGCTCAACGCCCACCACATCGGAGTTGGTGTATAACCGCAAAGACGGACCCGAAAGTTCGCACTGCACCAGCTCCGACACAAACCTGTTCCGGCTTGCCACCACAATGGCTGTAGGATCGCCTCTTGCAACTTCCTTTGCAAATGAAGGGCCGGAAATAACGGCTATCAGGGGCGAGAAATCAGCTGACAGTACAGATTCGATCACTTCTGACATTCGGCTGTGCGTCTGGTTTTCAATTCCTTTGGTGGCGCTGACGAATAGCATGCCAGGACGAACAAAGGGCCTCATCGCTTCATAAATCGCGCGGCAATGGTGCGATGGGATGGCCGTCAAGACTATTTCCGCCTCTTCGAGGCAATAAGAAAAAGAATGAGAGGCCTGGACAGTTACGGGCAGTTCGATCTCGGGAAGATAGAGAGGATTGTGATGAGAATGGTTGATGGATTGAACCAGTTCGTCTTCATAAACCCACAAACGAACACGATGTCCCTTTTGTGCCAGAACCCGTGAGAGCGCTGTCCCCCAACTGCCTCCTCCAATAATGGCGATCCTTTTCATTGACTCCTCAAGATGGGTGGTTCATTTTGTGAAGCCGGTGAATTTGTTTTCCGTCCCAGCAACCAGCCGTTTGATATTTTCATGATGTCTGCAAATCACCAGGCCAGAACAGAAGAGCGCAGCAGATAAGATCCAGAGAGAAGGCTCTTGTCGATATTTGAAAATGACATATAGAAACGGGAACGCAGCTGCGGCCAGGATGGAACCCAGCGACGCGTAGCGCCAGATCAACACCACTACCAAAAACACACCCATGGCTCCGAGGCTAGGACCAATAGCAAGACAGAGAAAAATGCCAGCTCCTGTGGCCACGCCTTTGCCGCCTTTGAACTTCAAATAGACAGGAAAGGCATGCCCCAAAATCGCGGCCATGGCGGACAGGGCCACAGCCGGCTGAAATTGATGCGTCCAATAGCTGGTCGCACAGACTGCCAGGTATCCCTTGATCAAATCCAGCGCCAGAGTCAGTAACCCACCGGAGGTTCCAGCCGTTCTCAATACATTGGTGGCCCCGATGTTCCCGCTGCCAACCGTGCGAACATCCAATCCCTTTTTGAATTGGACAATCAGATAACCAAAAGGTATGGATCCCAGAAGGTAAGATAGGATAATGAGAAGAATTGCAGTCCAATCAAGGGGCATGTCGATCAAATAATAGAGTCATTCATAGAGGCACGCTGCTGTGCCTTCTGACGAGCTAGCACACTTGGCTTGCTGGACGCCGAGAACAGGGCGGTAGCCACGGTGAGCGCCTTTGCAAGCCGTGGGTTTTGGACCCGCGAGAAACCACTCTGAAATGCAATGTGGATCAAATCAACTTCCGCCGAACCATGTCGAGTGCGGCTTGAGAAGCCCATTGGCGAATCCGCTCCCGGTCTCCACCAAATCGAAACTCCTGGTGATCGAGGCTGGAATCCCTGGACAGGGCAATATGCACCAGGCCAACAGGTTTTTCCATGCTGCCTCCTGAAGGGCCCGCAATCCCCGTGATCCCCAGCCCGAGCGCTGCGCCGGTCTTGAGGCGAATGCCTTCAGCAAGCCCTTTGGCAACTTCTTCGCTGACGGCTCCGCACATTTCAATGACCAGTGGAGGAATTCCAATGAATTCGACTTTGGAGCGGTTGCTGTAACAGGTCACGCCGCAGAGAAAATAGTTGGAACTGCCGGGGACCGTCGTTATTCTTTGAGCGATCATGCCTCCTGTGCAGCTTTCAGCAACGGCCAGGGTCATCTGCCGCATCAGCAGATAGTATCCGACAATTTGTTCAAGGGTCTCCTCTCCCCTGGAAAAGACCAGATCCCCCAATTCGTTTTCAACCTTGTCCGCCAGCTCGGTAACAATTTTTCTCGCTTCTTCATCTGACTTTCCGTGCCCTGTGAGATGGATTTGAATCTCACCCGGAAAAGTTGCCAGGATCGTGGTCACCGGATTCTTGAACTTCGTGTAAATGGGAGCAATTCTCTCGTCCAGTCTGGATTCTGTCAAACCGGTCACCTTAAATACTTGCGTAAAGAGCCGCGCTCCGCCTGAAAGCTCGGTCAGCCTGGGCATGCAAGATTCTTCGAACATCGGTTTCAGTTCGCTAGGGGGCCCAGGCAACAAAATAATATGGCAGTCCTCTTGTTCCATCCAGATCCCGGGGGCAGTTCCCCCCGGATTTTCTAGAACTCTTGCTCCCACCGGAACCAGTGCCTGGCGGGCATTATTGGCAGGCATTTCCATGCCCCGCCTTCGAAAGCGGTCCTGAATACGACCCAGAATTCGGTCGTCCAGTATCATTTGCTTCTTGAGAACACGGGCAAAAACCTTCTTGGTGACGTCATCTTCTGTGGGGCCCAAGCCTCCGGTAGCAATGACCAAAGAAGATCGTTTCACTGCCTCTCGAACCAACTGCTCCAGCCGGGCTTCGCTGTCGCCTACAATAGTCTTAAGCTCAACCTCAATGCCAATGGAATTGAGCCG
>JBGOVH010000009.1:0-15260 GCA_041478005.1 Terriglobia bacterium
GGGATGCCTTCTAATTGTGTTCTTGGCTGGATTCCATGCTGAGCCCCCTCGACCACGATCCAGAAGTAGTGTTTCAGCATGATGCTGTTGGACATCTCGGCCACGCTATACCCCAACACTGAAATCAAAACCACTGAGGCCATAGTTATACCCAGTATTCTGATCCGCTGCTTCCCTTGTTTCCACATGGAGAAAAGGAATAGAGGCAGGAGCGCCAGCGCGTGGAGTTGGAGGGTGTGAGGATAGATCGACCAAATCATAAAGAACAGCAGAGCACCGGTTACGACCGTTGAGGCCTCGATCCGGTCAACTCCCCATAGAATGAGGATCATGGCCATGGGGACAAACAAAGAGACATAGTGAGGATAGAAGTGGGCATAGAGAACCCATGCCATAGCGGGTGAAATCGCTGTCAACAAACACCCCGCCAGACTCTGGGCGTGGTCGAGCTGGAATACGACTCGGCAAAAACAGTACAGAGTGAGAGTCAAGAGGAAGGGAAGTAGCGCCATTAACAGCGTATAGGAAGTCAGCCGATCGGCAATCTTCAGGCCCTGGACCACCCCTGGCAGTACAACCCATCCTGCTGGGCAGGACCAGTGATGATGGTTCAGCCAAAGAATCGCCTCCGCTTGCCAGCCTGGCGATGGAGGATCTCGGAGTTCCTCCGGGTCCTCTCGATACTCTCGCTGATAATAAGGCGAATTCCCAAAGATGGCCTGAGGCCGGTATCTCAAAAAAGGGCGATCTTGCAATTTATCGCCGATGCCCATGTAGTAAGAAAAATCTCCTCCGCCCAGTCCAAAGAGTCCCTTATCACCCAAGAACAGAAGAGGGCTGAGGTAAATCACGCTTGAAAGATACGCGGTGGCAAAGACGGTCAGGGATTGTCGAAAATCCGGCCCTGGAAATACATTAGAAGCGCCGTGTAAGCTTCCCCAACGCTCCTTCCAGAAAAACGAGAGCCCTCCCCAGGCCAGGAGGAAGAGAGCGCAGGGCCATACTATTTTCGCCAATCCCCACCAAAAGGTATTGAGCTTCACACTGAGGAAGAGCAATGCGGCACAGCCCAACACAGGGGTCAAGAACCAGCGAAAATTGCGGAAGCGAACAGGTAAACAGAGATTAGAAAAGCCCACACCACAACCGAACATCAAGACCAAGAGAAGTGTGAAGCTTCCTAACAGAGAGACGATGTTCCAGATAGAACTAAACGTGGAGTACATTGGGAGTGAAAAACAGACCTTAGCCCCAAGTGTGCCTGCAGATGGGAATTCAGGATTTAGGAGTTGTGTTTAGAGCGTTCTTTCCAATAGTAGCTAACCATACCGGCCGTATGCGCCAGCGTGTAGCAAAAAATCAGTGGAGAAAAAAACAGGGTCATGGGTCTCTCACGCAATGCCAGCAACACTTGCGCTGCGGTGCTGAGAAGACATAATGGCAAGTAATAAATCAAACTGGAAACAAATCCGCCGGGCAAGATCCAGTGTCCATCGAGCCTTTGAGACTTGCGGACCGGAACCGTCCAGCGTCCATATTGAAAGTTTCTTCGCAAGATCTTGCTGAACTCATCATCGAATTCATGAAAAATTTCAATCGAATCATCATAAATGAGACCAATTCCCTCCTTCTTGCCGCGTTGGGAAAAGTCCACGTCTTCCAGCTCGCCAAAAGATTCATTGAAGCCCCCAAGTTTTTCATACGTCGCCATGGAAAAGCTCAAGTTCATGGTTTGCAGAAAATTTCCGTACTGAATCCCATTGCGCGTCAAAGAAGCGCGTGCTTTTGCCCAGAGCGTCCGGGTCACGTTTGTAATTCTTCCGCCGACGAGGTGGTTTGGGAATCGCTTGTTCAGGTTCACATGCTTCTCAATCCACCGCTCATCTTCTACGTAACAATCGTCATCAATCAAGATGCAGATTTCCGCCCCGGCCCAGCGGATGCCTCGATTCCGGCTGGCAGCTTGTTTGCGGTTTGATTCATTGCGCAACACGACAACCTTCTCTTGATTGACAAACCATGAAAGGGTGACCGGGTTTGGCGAGGCATCGTCAATCACAACAACCTGGAAGTTCTCGTAAGTTTGTTTGAGAAAGGAAGAGACGCAACGGATGAGTTTTTCTTTCCGATGATAGGTGGGAACAATAACAGCTACAGTTTTGGAGGGCACACCTCAATATCCTCCAATAGGCAATCCCATAAGGCGCGGGTAATTTCTGGGATTAAACAGGATATTATCCGTCATGTTGCAGTTATGAGTGCAATGGCAGTGTTTGGCCTTGATGCCTTCTACCGCCTGACGAAAAGCTTCGGATTTAAGGATCTCCTGGAGCGTCTTCTCTTTCAAACTCCCAACCACCGGCAAAAGCTCGCAAGGCGCCACAGCACCATCCGCATAGATGACCAAGTGGGCCTGCCCGCCAAGGCAAGGGACGACCTGGGTCTGCTGTTCGAGAGTCCGAATGGACAAGTCCCAAACATACTTGTGGTAGTTCTTGGCAATGGCTTCCGTAATCCCCGACCTGTTGTAACGATAGCGCCCTATAACTTCCTCGTAAATGGGTAGGAACTTTTTGATTTCAGGTAAGGGCGGCAGCTTCACGTTGGGATCGAGAGGATTTCCGCGCAGAAGCAATATGGAATGATAAGAGGGCATGTAATTCGATTGGACAAAACGGAGCAATTCCGGGATCTCCTGGTAATTCTCGTTGGTCATCACCGTGTTGATCTGGAGCGTCATCTGCGGGTATTTCCCCCGAACCGTCTCCAGTGTCTTTAGCGCTCTTTTGAAGGAACTTTTCCCACGGATGCTGTCGTGTCTGGGTTCCAGCCCATCGATGGAAATCATCAAGCCGAACTTCTTGGGAGGAAGAAAAGTGAAAAGCTCGTCTAGCAGCTTCACGGTTCGATTCACGTCCCAGCCGTTGGTGGGCATTCCGATGTAGCCGCTGTCCGAAAACAATCTCAGGATTTCTATCAAGTCTTTACGAAAGATAGGTTCTCCACCGCCAATATTGAGAACCTGAATAGGTCCTACCAGCTGCTCCTTGATTTGGCGAAACTGATCTAATGTGAGATCCTTTTTGTCGAATTCCACAAAGCAATGCGTGCACCTCAAATTGCAGAAGCTGGTGACATACAAGATGAGATGTTGGATGCTGTGGTGCAGATTATAATCAATGGCGGCTTTGATATAGTTTAGCAACGTTCTTGGCCCTTCAATGGAGCGCTCAACAAGAACCTGGGGTTAAAGAAGCTTCTGGATTTTAATGCCTTTCCAAAGGTTGCGGCAAGAAAAAAATCCCCCGGCCCTGTATTGCGTTTAGTTACAGGGGGCGAAGTAGCTGCCTTGAGAACATCCCAGCGTGCGCAGGAGCGCCCGCTGCACCGTACACGGGTGGCACGCGCCCTCCGCCGCGCGCTATTTCTCCCAGTGACTAAGAAGGTGTGAAAAAATGTGTTTATCAATGATCAGCACTTGCGATCTTGATTCGTCCCCCCTTGGAAAAGGGGGAAAGGCCTGAATCGGCCGACCAATTTTTTCACACCTTCTAACGCATTACCTTGACATGGTTGCCTGAGACATTCTCGAACATGCGATGTTTTTGTTAGATTGGAGAATGTCTTTGTAGTTAAGATGGATACTGGTGGAAAATTGACAGAAGTATCGAATTAGAAATCAGAATCCCAATTCAATGACTGACAAATCTCTAGTGGAGAAGTTTCTATGGCTGGCGAGAAGCATTCATTCGAGACAAATGTTTCATGTGCTCAAGAAGTATTGCCAGGGAGAAGTTCTCGATGTGGGTGGCCGGGATTTCTTCTTTACGGCTATTGAAAAAAAACTGCCTTTCAAGACCTGGACGACGCTGGAGAATTCAGAGGAAGAAAGATTGAAAGTTGACGATCCGAGGTATCGGTTCGTCCTTGGTGACGGTTGTCATATGCCACTGGAAAGCGATCGATTTGACACCGTCTTGAATATTCAAGTGCTGGAGCATGTGTTTGAACCTATAAAAATGATTACGGAGATTTCAAGAGTCTTAAAACCCGATGGATACGCTGTCTTTTTAATCCCGCAAACTTCCACCTTGCACATGGCGCCCTATCATTATCATAACTTCACTCGCTATTGGATTAAAGAAGCCGCAGAACAGGCTGGTTTGCAAATTGTCGAGTTAAAGCCGCTGGGTGGGGTGTGGTCTTCAATGTCGTCCCACTTGGTTTATTTCTTCCTCCAAAGTTTCAGGTTCAAAGGGATGTCCTCAACCGAATGTGAAAGGAACGCGATGTTCTACCTACTGTTTCCGCTAATGGCACTCTATGCCCTCGTGAATATTCCGATTTGTCTGTTCCTGAGTCTGGGTGATTTGACAGAAGAACCGAATAACCATTTGGTCGTTGCGCGAAAACCGTAGCAGAACTTTCATGAGCCTAAAGGAAACTTGAAGCACGAACCCTGATTCAGCATTTCCTCCCACCCTGAAGGTGTGAAAAAATTCGTGGGTCAGCGGGGAAGGTCGTTCGTCTTAGATAGTCCCCCCTTTTCCAAGGGGGGACTCGTTCCAGGCGCCGCTCAATTTTTTCACGCCTTCCCGCCCTTTGGGCACCTCTCCACCCACTTGGGTCGAGCAGGCGAGGGGTTGAGACCGGTCCAAGTTTAAGATTGATTCTGCGGAGTGAATCTCAGTGACACCTGATTCCGGCGGAAATAACGATCTCATTTTGAGGATCAAGAACACTTTTCGGAGTCAGACAGGATTCTATGACTTCCTTCAGCACCTGATTGGCCCGGTATTACGAAACGATCGGTTGGAAAAAGAGTTTATGGCATTAGTCCGCGCCCATCCGGAAAAGATGTTCTGCAATCTCGGTAGTGGTGGATCTAAGGGAGGGCCCAACTTAAAGAACGTTGACGGCTATGCGGGTCCGAACGTCGACATCGTGTCGGACTTGCACCTGATTCCATTCAGAGACAATTCTTTGGATGGGATCACTTCTGTTGCCGTTATAGAGCATTTGAGAGAACCCATACAATCAGTGAAAGAAACCTACCGTGTCCTGAAGCCCGGCGCATTAGCGCATTTCAATATTCCTTTCATGCAACCGTATCATGCCTCTCCACACGATTTCCAAAGGTTCACCTCTTCCGGAATCCGTCACCTGTTCCGGGATTTTGAGATAATCAAATTGGAATGTATGGGTGGACCAGCCTCAGCCATGGTCTGGATCTGCTCCGAATTCTTGGCCATTTTCCTTAGCTTTGGATTGCGATGGTTACACGCGGTTTGGTTCTTGTTTTTTACTGTGACCTTGTGGCCTTTCAAGTATCTCGACATATTGCTCAGAAGATACCCGACCAGCGAGATCATGACCTCTAATTTTAGCGTGCTGGTGCGCAAGCCCCCCAAGGACACTTTTCGTTGAATGGGTTGGCAGATGGGTGGTCAGTAGGATTTCGCCAAAATCATATTCAAGAAAGGAGCAGACAATTGTCTCACACCATTCCAGCCATCAAAGGTGGGACACCCGTCCGCCAGCAGTTTCTCGCATTGGGTCTTCCGGACATTTCGGATGCCGAAAAGAACGAAGTCTTGGATACCCTGTCAGGGACCTGGTTGAGTAAAGGCCCGAAGGTGCAGGTCTTTCAGAGAGAATTTGCCCGTTACGTTGGGGTTCCTAGAGCCCTGGCTTTAAATAATTGCACAGCGGCTTTGCATCTTTCTTTGCTTGCGGCAGGAATCGGCCCAGGAGATGAGGTCATTGTTCCCTCGTTAACCTTTGTCGCCACCGCCAATGTCGCCGTCTATGTTGGCGCTACTCCTGTTCTAGTCGATGTGGAACCCGATACTCTCTTGATTTCAATTTCAGCGATCGAAAGGGCCTTGACACCACGGACGAGGGCCATTATCCCGGTTCACCTGTACGGAAGGCCCTGTCCCATGGATTCGATCATGGCCCTGGCGAGACAGAAGGGTTTGGTTGTCATTGAGGATGCCGCGCACGCCGTGGGAACGGAAGACCGTGGTCGAAAGATTGGCTCTATCGGGGACTTCACCTGTTTTAGTTTTTATGCAACAAAGAATCTCTGTACCGGAGATGGCGGGATGGTCACATGCCCCAATAACGAAGAAGCCATGACGCGAATGGAGGTGCTCAGCCTTCATGGAATGAGCACAGACGCCTGGAAGCGATTCTCTCCCGAAGGCAACCCCGTCTGGGGAATGGTGGACGTTGGGTACAAATATAATATGATGGATCTCCAGGCAGCACTCGGAATCCAGCAGCTGAGGCGTCTGGAGGGCTTTCTCGCCAACCGCCGCGAACTGGTCGCTCATTATAGAAACCTTTTGAAAGGCCATCCGGGAATTCAGCTTATGGCTCCCGATCCGTCAGACGGGAGACATTCCCACCACCTGTTTCCAATCTTTTTGAATGCCGATCAGCTCAGTGTTTCCAGGGATGAATTCCTAGCTGCGCTGAAGGCAGAAAACATTGGTTGTGGCATTCACTATCATGCATTGCATATGCAACCTTATTACAGGAACCGATTCTCTCTACGGGAAAAGGGTTTTCCGGTATCTACACAGGCTCACAACACTCTATTGTCCCTACCCCTGCATACCAAGATGGGTCTCGCCGATGTGGAAACGGTGGTCGAGGCACTGATAAAGCTCTTGCGCTACTACGCCAAATAAATAATTGAATGCAAATCTTTGCCGACCTTTTGTTGTCTGTGGCACTCATGACTCTGATCGGGTGGGGATGGGCCAGATTCCTGACGCCCAATTCAACATCTCTTCCAATGGTTGCAGTTTCGCTGGGGTGTGTATGCCTGATCTGGGCAGGACTCTGGGTTCAGTTTCTGGATCTTCCCTATTCATTTTTCCCGTTCGTTGTCTTGGGACTTGCGGCCGTTTCTGTCCTGCTGGCGTTTCTCAGTCCCCGGAAGCATGGTTGTCTGACAAGAGCTCATCCCCATTCATTCTTTGCCATTTTGGCACTGGCAGCAGCGTCCCTCTATTTGTTTCCAATATGGATTCAGTCCGGGCAGGGAGTTTTTACCCTCGATGGGGGAGATCTTTCTCTCTACCTGGGACTCCCTCAACTCTACAAGCTTCTGGGTTCAGCCTCCAGGGTTTGGTCGGTTGCTGCAAACCCTCCGGAAATTGGCTGGTCGGTGGCCAAGGCCGTATCCAATCCGATTATTCAACCAAGTCTTCTAGGAGGATTGGGCCTTTGGTTTAGTGTCTGTCCTCCTTGGACGGATGTCTCGACCTGGTATTCTGCGCTGGTCGCACTGGCATTCGCCAATGCCGCCTGTGGCACACTGTTTCTGGCCATGCAGCTCTTTCCGCAATCGCGGCTATCGAGCTGGTCTTGTGCGGGGCTTCTGATGATCGTTCTTAACGGGATTCTCTGGGTTGCTTTTGCTCATTACCTTCCTCACCTGCTTTCAATCGGCGTCTTAGGAGTATTAACAGGGTTACTCTGGCTATTGATTCATGAAGATCAGATTTCTGAAATGAAATGGCTGGTCGTGATTGTTTGTTTCAGCACGATGGCCCTCTATTATTCGACCTTATTGGTCTTCTATGGGCTGTTCTTTGCCTGCTTTTTTGTCCCTCAATTTCTTCGAGAAACGGTCGTAAGAAAATCAAAGATCACTGACTGGATCAAAAGGGCGGGGCTCTATGGACTCCTCGCGTTCTGCTTGTGTTACCCGGGATGGGTTCACTCGGCCCATTTCTTGCGACATGTTTCTAATGTCGCAATTGCAAATCAGGAGGATGTCGCGGTCCCATTCACGGGCGGATGGGATTACGCTCAGATTTTTATGGGCCACGTTGCTCCAACCTCCTTATTCCCTTGGAACCGTTTGCCTGGGAGCCCTTACGCAATGCCAGAGGGTTTGCGTCGGCTGGGTTTTGGTCTGGGTATTTTGTTGCTTCTCTCCGGGTTTGGCCGAGTCATCTGCGAAGTGAAAGGTCTGCGCTGGACATTAGTTCTGTTCCTCTTGTTTTCGGTATTGTCTATCTTTGCTCTTCGCCACAGCCAGTACCGCCTGATGAAATTAGGTCTCTATCTACTGCCTTTCACAATTCTGTGGGGTTCGCAAGGGTTGAGTTGGGGTTTGAATAGTTTCAGGAGAGTTCCCCGTGCACCCTCGGGCGGCCCTCTGAAAATAGATGCTCCGTTGGGAACTGCCCCCTCACCCGCCCTTCGGGCACCCTCACCCCTCGCAGAGGGCAGGTGTGAAAAAATGCGCCGGGTCAGGGGACCCGGCCTACAAAGCATCCACAAGACCTTTAGAATCATTGTAGGCCGTAGAGCCTTTCTCAAAGGCTCCACCTCACGCGGCCTCCCCCAGCAATCTCGAATTTCTTCACACCTTCAGGGCAGCAAACAAACAGGATTACTCTCCCCTCGCCCCAGCGTGGGAGAGGGGCAGGGGGGTGAGGGGGACCTCCACGCTGTCGATTTTCATCCGTCGTGGCGCCGCGCAGTGGCATGGGGAACTCCCTTGACAAGGAGATCTTACAGGCGGCCTTTTTCTCGATTTACTCTCATTTTAAGAGGACTCTCACAGTTTGGGATGATCGCTTTCTTGGCTGTCTCAGTTGCCTTCAAGATTCCATTGCTCAAAGAGGTCGTTCGGAGCTCAGAGCACAGTTTTTATTTCAGCAAGGATCACATTGACCTCCTGAATAAAATCCGACACTCGACGTGGGGGGAAGGGAATCCATTGTACTTGCTGAGCTATGACGGTTTCATCAAGATGGCCGTAATGGACGCAATGTTCATCGGGACGCGTTATTACACGGCGATGACTTATACTTACCTGGGACCTTATCCGTGGGAAATCACGGACCGGATCCGCTCGGATGCTCCAGAGATTCAGCTTCTTGAAAAAACGCCGGATATCATGGATTGGCCTGCAGACGACGTTCTATACGAAAATCCAAGTTGGAAGGTCCTGCAGCTCAAGGAGGCGAGGTATCCCAAAGCGTTTCTGGTTGGTCCCGCCTGGAATGCTCCTCTCCCACTCAACACAACGCAAAGCTTTCGCTGGTTACGTGGGAGAGGTGTTATCGGGTTTTGGTCTCCCTGTGTGGCGACATGTGAGTTACGGTTAGAAGTAGCCCCTGAAAGGAACCGATATGGCTGTCGACTAAGAATTTCCAGTGAGAGTCAGAAGATCAAGAGCTTCCTGTTAACCTCAGACGCAAAGAATTATCCCTCTGTTCAGCGCATACAGGTCAGCATACCCGTGACGCGGGGTTTTAACTGGATTGAACTGGAGCCCCAAAAAATCTCGGAGGATCTTCTGCAAGGAGAGCCCTGGGTCATGGTGACAAAGATCGAGTTTCAATCTAAAAACAACACATCAGAGAATTGAGAGGCTTCTAACTGATTGCGTCTCGGGGGCCAGATATTGTAGACCTCGTATTCAGCGGCAGCTGGCCCTCACACGAAATTTCTCTTGACTTCCAAAAATTGGTTGTTGAGTTTATCGAATTTTTATCTGTATTGTAATGATAACTAGCTAGGTCTGAGCGGAATTTGGCACCTCTCTGTAAGCCAAACATCCTCATAAAGATAATCATTACAATGTCGATAGAGCCAGAGAGAGAAATCTCATGCAATTTGTCGACGATCAAAAAGCTGCTGGGCAGGTTATTGGAGAGTCGACCCGGTCAAACAAAGACTTCGAATCGCTAGAAACCGCTCACGCCTATGGGTGACGATTCAAAACCGTTCTTTTGTGCGTGAAGCGATTAATAGGGCCAAGCAGGAGATCTTAGCGTAAACACCACGTGGAAATATGTCTAAAAGGCACATTCTCGTTGTAGATGACGATCAACATATTCTGACTTTAATAGCAAACATGCTCTCTCGAGAAGATTGTCGTGTGTCCAGTGCCTTAGATGGAGAATCAGCAGTTTCACTGTTAAAGCAAGATGAATTCGATCTGATCATTACGGATCTCATCATGCCTTTCATGGATGGCAATGCTTTGGCACGAACCGTAAGAAGTGATCCACATCTAAGAGACATTCCCGTGATTCTAATCACAGCCAGCAGAGATCGGAATCTCTTGAAAACAATATTCTCTTCTGGCAGCGTCTTTTATTTACCCAAGCCATTCTCTTCGTCGAGCCTTCTGTCCATAGTTCGCCTTGCTCTGAATAACCATCGCATTCACGGAGCAAACTAGAAGAAATGCACTCTGGACAAATCGCGTCACAATCAGAGGACCTTCACATTCTGTCCGGCCTTGTTCCAGTTATTATGCAGGCAGATGCTGACCCTTGCTGTGGCTCCTCTTGCCCTGCAGTCTGTCAACGGTCTGGAATCTCCGTCGGGAAATTGACATCCAGAATCCAATCTCTCACCAGCTTTCGGTGTCATTCGCTATAAAAAACTATTAGTAAGTACAATTCAGTCAACAGAATAGTGTACTGATGGTGTACCGTGTTGATTGTGGCCCATAGAATGCTCGATATAACGCGTACTGTGACATCAATTGGCTCGAGGGGGAGAGCTCAAAACCGAAATCTTTTTTCACAATTTTTCTTGTCTTACGCGTAGGAATAGAGGTGTTCTTCTATAGCTTTCGGGCTTGTTCCACATTAGGCTCTTCATCTCAGCAGGCTCTCCCCTCAGGTCCCACGTCCTCCCCACGCGGCGTTCTGTCTCGGGTCTGATATCTCGTACTTCTCTTGGGTGTACTGCCATCAACAATTGTCAAATAAAGGAGAAGGCAGATGTTTGAGGCCACAGAGAATCTCGACGCAAGCCAGTCTGTCTTCGGGGAAGAGCAAGGGCAGAGAATGATTTCAGAGCATATTCCTCTTATTAAATTTCATGCCTCTCGCTTCGCCGCTCAGTTGCCATCAGCCAATGATGTCGATCAGCTCATCAACGCAGGCGTGATCGGGCTGATCAGAGCTGGTGAAAGCTACCAATCCGGTTGCGGACTTGAATTTAAGACACACGCCCACAAATGTATTCAAGCAGCCATGGCTGACCGGCTTCTCGAGTTGTACTCGAAGCCTAGGTGGATCAGCCCTAAAGCCAAGAAATTGACTACGACATCGCAGAAGCTGAGACCGAGGTTACAGCGCGAGGCGAGCGATTTGGAGTTGTGCCTGGCACTCGGCATCGACGCGGAGGAACTGGCTTTATACCTGTTAACCGCCCAACTCAGTGGACTCAGCATCGGAAGCTTTTCTGAGGTCTCAAGAGCATCTGATCACGATGAAGCTGGAGAAATGCATCTTGGCTATCACCCCGAAGGTCTCGCAAACAAACCACGCGTCGTGTTGAAGAGGAAAGAATTCCTGAAGATGCTAACAGAAGAAGTGAACCACCTTCCACGAACTGAACGACTGGTGCTTTCGCTGCACTATTTTGAGGAACTGACGATGAAAGAGATCTCTGCAGTTCTGCGAATCGGGGAGCGGAGGGTTTTGCAACTGCATACCAAGGCAATCCTTAGGTTGCGGACGAGATTGAGGCGCTTGCAGCATTGGCCCGCCTGACTAATCTATCAAAAAGGAGACAATTGAAATGGACGAACTTCTGAACGTCGGATTGCTTCGAGGGTTAGACAAGCTGGGCGTAGTGATTGAGACCCTGCCTTCTCAACTTAGACAGAGAGAGTTACACGAGACGCGACTGAAGGCCCAGGTACAAGAAAGACTTCATCAAGCTGGCATCGAAGTTATAGCGGAGGAGGAAGCGATCTCCAATCGGCTCCCCTATCTCTACGTGAATGTCAATATCATGAAAACGGACATCGGACTGTATGTTTTTGGAACTCGCGTTTCCCTAAAGCAAACGGTGCTATTATCTCGAGAACCCTTCATTGAGCTCTACACATCGACCTGGGAAACTGGGGGAGTGGGCACCGTCGGGGTAAACAACTTGTCCGCCATATTAAGAAGCATCCGGGAACACGTCGACAGATTTTGCCTGGATCATCTGGCCGAGAACCTCGACTTTGGCAGCAATAAGCGTCTCCACTGCCGCAAGCTAGAGACACAACTTATGGTCGATTACGGCTGTCCGGGTGGATCAACCTAAAAACGCAGTTGAAGGACGCCACGGTAGTTAACTCGAAAGAACTTAACGTCAGTTCAAAGTTGTCCGGATCACCTTTTCGGTGCGCTTCAACTGCTCCGCACCTTATAAAAACTGAACGAGTTGTCTGTCAGTGCGGGTTTCAACTGCCGTTATTAGAATCAAACGATTGGACCAGATCTTTTCTGTGCTTCATTACAAAACGAATTATCTGTTGCCGCGGCAGTCAACGTATTCAAGTGGCGGAAGAAACCGACTGGTGACACTGGAACCCGACGTATGTAAGATGAGCCTTGGATGCATTTTCTGATCAAATGGGACTTTTAGCGATGCCTGAAAACACATCTTCATTCGTCGAGAACGAGCCTGCAAAGGATGATCAGATCAGATTTAAGATCCTCGTTGTCGATGAACCGGGTTCATACCTCCAAAACCTCGTGAATTCCTTGCAGGGAGTAGGGTATAACGTCGACTTCGCTTCGGATTCTGAAACTACCTATCGCAAGTTGAAGAGTTCGGTACGCCCAGTTGACATGTTAATCATTGACTTGGAGTTTACGCACGATGTCGACCGTTTGTTGTTCCTGAAGGTCTTAAAGAAAGAAGAACTCTGCAAAGGATCCCGGATCATCATCACTAGCCATTTTTTGCTAGACGAAAAGCTCGTCAGAGCTCGGGATGAGTTGGCGATCTATGCATCCTTTAACAAATCGCGCCCTATCGAAGAGCTGCTTTACCTGGTGACCGCTGTCCTGCCTCCTGGGGGACAAAACTTGAGAACCTTGCGCCGGGTCCCAGTAAGATTCCTGGTCCGGTCCGTTGTGGGTAAGACCAGCCAACTTCACCAAGCTGCCAACCTCAGCCTAGATGGAATCTTTATCCTCAATTCTCGGCCTGATCCCGTTAGGACCCTAGCTCGGCTGACTTTCAGTCTACCGGAAACAGCGATTCTTTTGAACGCTGAGGCGAAGGTAGTCCGTGTCATTCAATATGCCTCGGATGTGAGGGCCTTGCATTACCAATCATTTCCTCCCGGTAACGGCCTAGTCTTTTTGAAGATGTCGGAAGAACATCAAAGCCTCTTGAAACAGTTTTGTGATCAGGAAGAGACAAGGATCTTCAAGATGCCACCTATGATGATGACTAACCCGCAGCCGCTTAGAACCAACCAGGTGATCTCATGATCGAGGCGCTAGTAAATAATAGTAACTTGGAACAGACGCTCGAGAATTTGAAGCCGTTCCGGCTCAGACTGCTCACATCGATTGAGAACAACGCCGCTATCCCAGAATTCTTAGAGAGCGTGCGGAAGTGTTTGAATTTGGAGGATCTGGCTATTTACCTCATCAATACAGAAAAACAAGTGCTGGAGGCCGGGTCTCGGTCGGGCATTTACAGGTTTAGACAGGAATACCGTGCCAGTGTGGAGATTGGCAGTTCCACCCCAGGAAAGGCTGTTCTAAATGCAAAGACCATACTGGAGCCTTTCAGAGTAGGACGCTCGGGTACTGAAGATGCGGAAATCCTGATTCAGCCTCGAATGGAACTGGCGATTCCTATCCAAGTGGGTTCGGAAGTCATTGGCGTGCTCGATTCACTGATTCCTGACCAAAGACTCCCTCCAAGGCATCATCGTGCCGCTTTGGACCTGATGGCTGTCGACCTGGCAGCGGCATTGACCAACCTCAGGGCAGTTAAGCGATTAAAAAATAGACTGAGCACGGATGAATTGACCGGGCTGTACAACGAGACACACTTTCTGGAATGTTTGGAGATTGAGATCAAGCGTGCGAATCGGAACGACTCTCATTTAGGGGTTCTTCTCTTTTCCATTGATAATAGCGGAGAGATCAATCGACGTGGTTATCCGGAGCGGGAGAAGGCCATTCTGCATGTCGCTTCCCTCTTGAAAAAGAACTCGCGCGCCACTGATGTGCTGGCGCGGTTGAGTGACACAGAATTTACTTTGACTCTGGGGGGATGCGACATGGATCGCTGCCTGTTGGTTGCAGAAAAGTTTCGGAAGCTCATTTCTGAGCACTCCTGTGAAGAGCTGGGTAGCGTGACAGTGAGTATAGGTGCTGCCATTTATCCAGTACACGCCACAACAAGAGAAGAACTCATTTTCCTCGGAAGACAGGCAGCCTGCCTGGCTAGATATGGAGGAGGCGACCAGGTTTGCACGATTGGAAGTGACGCTATGAGGACTGTGGCTCTCAAAGTCTTCGGCGCGATCCTCAGTCCCGAGCACTTTCAGACAGGGCCTCAATTGGCTAGTGAGGTTGCTGCCCGCCTGGAAGAATTAGCAGTGGATCCTATCTTTTCTCCGGCCGTCCAACAAATTGTTGAAAGCCTAGCCAGCGCGATAGATGCCAAGGACCGCTATACCAAGAATCACTCCGAGGAAGCCAGCATCTATGCTGAGGCTTTGGCGAGAGCCTGTCACCTCACGGAAAAACAACTGGAATTAGTCAAGATGGCGGCCAAGCTCCACGATCTCGGAAAGATTGGCGTCCCTGAACAGATTCTCAGGAAGCCAGGACCACTCAATGAAGAGGAGTGGCAGATCATGCGGGAACATCCCACTCTCGGGGCAAAGATTCTGCAGCCAATTGAGTCTTTGGCGGAACTGGTGCCAATCGTTCAATGCCACCATGAGCGCTGGAATGGATCGGGCTACCCGGCAGGCTTGAAAGCAACAGAAATCCCCCTGGGGGCTCGTCTGATTGCCGTGATTGATTCTTTCCACGCCATTGTCAGCGAGCGACCCTACAAAAAAGCAATGCCGGTCAGCTACGCGCTAGACCAACTGCGAAAGCAGGCCGGAACGAACTTCGACCCGGATCTGATAGAAAAATTCTGCTCGATCATAGATATGGATGGAAATATACAGATGCCCGAACCAAGAGAATCTCAACATGTGGAGCCTGCTAAAGGCCCATCATGGCGCCCAGATTGGAGCGAGTCTGGAGTACCACTGATCACAAGGTAAGATGCAGTTTCGACCCATGCAACTTAAGAAGCTCTGGCCAGTCTGGCTGATGCACCGCGCTCTCCGGCGGAGAAGATCATTTCAATATCCATCTCTCGAGGGGACTTAAGACAGGAGCATCAGTTCGAGGATTTCAACGATGAGTGACCCAAAAGGAAAACCGAGGATTTTGGTTATCGAC
>JBGOVH010000546.1:0-2928 GCA_041478005.1 Terriglobia bacterium
GTCTCAAAGAGAACAATTTAGGTCTGATTGTCCAGGGTTTAAGACGGTTCCGAATCAAAGAGTTTGTCCAAAACCACCCCTATATCCTGGCGCGAATCGAAGTGCTGGAAGATTTGGTTACTACCCAGGAAACTTCAAAAACAGAAGCCACGCGGCGAAGTGTCGAATCACTCTTTCAGAAGATCGTAGCCATGTCGCCCGGGATATCCTCTGAATTGACGAACATTGCGCTGAATATTGAAGAGCTCTCCCAACTAACAGATTTCATCGCAGCCACCGTCCCATCGTTCTCGATTGCTCTGAGGCAGGAATTTCTGGAAACCCCGGATGTGTGGAAGCGATTGGAGAAGTTGCAGCTGGAACTGACACGAGAAGTCGAGATCCTTGACTTGAAGGGCAAGATCCAATCTCAGGTTCAGGATGAAGTTGGGAAGAGTCAACGTGAGTATTATTTACGGGAACAACTTAAAGCGATTCAGAAGGAATTAGGCGAAGGCGATGAAACTGGCTTTAAGGAGATTCAAGAACTTCGGGAGAATATTGAAAAAGCAAACTTGCCGGAAGAGGCTCTCAAAGAAGCTTTGCGAGAGCTCAAACGCATCTCGAAGATGCAACCGGCTTCAGCCGAGTACACGGTGGCTAAGACCTATCTCGACTGGTTGGTGGTGCTCCCTTGGAATAAACTCAGTGAAAGCGAATTTGACATCACAAACGCTAGAAAAATCTTAGACCGGGATCATTATGGTCTAGAAAAGATCAAAGAGCGTATTCTTGAGTTCCTGGCTGTTTTGAAACTCAAACCAGCAGGGAAGGCTCCCATTCTTTGTTTTGTCGGTCCTCCGGGGGTTGGCAAAACTTCCTTAGGGAAATCGATTGCCGATGCCTTGGGGCGGAAGTTCGCCAGGATCTCCCTTGGAGGCATTCGAGACGAGGCCGAAATTCGAGGGCACCGCCGTACCTATATTGGTTCTCTCCCAGGCCAGATCATTCAAGGAATCCGTCGCGCAGGGGAGCGGAACGCCGTCTTCATGTTGGACGAAATCGACAAAATTGGAACGGATTTTCGCGGCGATCCAGCTTCGGCATTGCTGGAGGTTCTAGACCCACAACAGAACCACAGTTTCCGGGACCATTATTTGGATTTGCCGTTCGACTTGTCTCGCGTTCTCTTTATCACCACCGCCAATGTTTTAGATCCCATTCCACCAGCACTGCTGGATCGCATGGAAGTCATTGCCCTGCACGGCTACACGGAAGAAGAAAAGGTTAACATTGCCGTAAAATACCTTATCCCGCGTCAGGCTGAAGAAAACGCAGTTGCTTTAGGCCAACAAATCAGAATTACTGAAGAGGCCCTTCGACACGTGATTCGGAATTACACCCGCGAGGCAGGTTTGCGAAACCTGGAACGCGAGCTGGCCAAGATCTTCCGCAAAAGGGCAAGATGGCTGGTTGAAGGGAATGGAGACTTGATCGAAATTGGAGTGGATCAGCTTCCGGACCTCCTCGGTGCTCCAACATTTCTCTTCGAGGAGGAAATCGAGGAAAGAACTTCTGTGCCTGGTGTCGTTGTGGGTTTAGCCTGGACCCCTAGCGGGGGCGACGTGCTTTTTGTGGAGGCTAGCCGAATGAATGGCTCAAAAAACATCACCATCACGGGACAGCTAGGGAGTGTAATGCAAGAGTCGGTGAAGGCCGCTTTGACCTGGGTCAGAGCCCATGCACGGGAGCTTGGCATCCCCGAGGACTTTTATGAAAAGAGCGACATTCACGTTCATGTTCCAGCTGGGTCTATTCCCAAGGACGGTCCCTCAGCTGGAGTTACGATGGTGACGACTCTCGTTTCGCTGCTAACAGGACGACCTGTTCGCTCCAGGCTGGCGATGACGGGGGAGATCACTCTCAGTGGCAAAGTTCTTCCCGTGGGAGGGATTAAGGAAAAGGTACTCGCTGCACATCGCTTAGGGATTCGAGAAGTAATCCTTCCCAAAGACAATGCAAAGAACGTCCAGGAAGATTTGCCCATAGAGGTGGCGCAGAAGCTCAAGTTTCATTTCGTGCGGAACATTTCAGAGGTTATTGAGACGGCATTGAATCTCCAGTTGCTCCCAGTGCTTAAACCCACGTTGGACTCAACTGTCTTCAATGTAGTCGAAAGCAAGATGGGCTCTCAGAATCCACTGGGAAGTCTAAACTGAGTTTCTCATCACAAAGGAGCCAAGACTTAACGCGACCGGTGGCCGCAACCAAAATAGCCAGAGAGACACGGAGAGAGAAAACTCTTTTGGGACGCAGATGAACACGGATGAGCGGAGGGGCAGACCGAAAGTGCTTGAAGGGAAGGTAATCCAAAGTGAGTCTTGAAGTAATTGAGACTGGCTGTTCTTCTTGGTGTCTTGGTGGTGAGAAATGCAGGCAAGAGTCATACGGATAGAGGAACAGAGTTTTTCAGCGCCGGGTCAGACCGCGCTTCATCCAGCGCGAGAGCTAAACCAGCCCACTCACTCAAGCCTTGTGGAGGGTAACCCAGCATGCGCGCCGCAGTATCACCAAACAGGCATCCCATAATCGTGGGCCGGTCTCGAGCGTCAAATTGCGGATGCACGACTTCACGCGTGTAGGCGATGTCGTCGGCGTCGAGTAAGGGGTGTGTACAACCCGCCATCGCCATGACATAACCCTCCTGGGCTAGCATCTCCCGCAGAGTGCAGGCAGTCCCATGCTTTTGAAGATACACCGCGCGAAAGATACTCTCCAGCGCTGCCTCACGCGCAACTCGCGCCGCTGGAGCTTCGCTACTCCACAGGATGCCAGAGAGCCAGCCCCCCTTGAGATTTGGCCTGCCCTCGAAACGAAGACTGAACTCGCTGGTGTAGCGATTGGTCCACCCACCCATCAGGTCGTCTGCGACGACCAGCGTCACTTTAA
>JBGOVH010000185.1:0-5668 GCA_041478005.1 Terriglobia bacterium
CATTTAACATTTCACCAACCATCGTCAACCAGTCCAGTGTTTCTGCAAACTACGATGCGGTGGCAAATGAATCGTTAGAGGAAACCGACTATGCTGTAAGCTTGGGCTTGACGGGCGTGCAGCCAGGCTCTTTCCCCCGCTTTGATTTGGGCTCTTATGTATCCATTGGCAGCCAGCCGGGTTCCCGGGTTCGTTATCAAATTGCCTACTATTCTTTCTCCGAAGGATTGAGTGTTCGTTACAAAAAGCATAACTTGAAGTTCAATTTTCTTATGAATTTGGGGCAAGTGAATACCTACTTGCCGCTCAGCCCTTCGGGTCGCTTTGACTTCGATGGAAAGCTGACCAGTTTGCCGGGCATCAACAACACGGGGAATTCATTTGCCCAGTTTCTTTTGGGACTGGCGGGAAGAGCCGAACAGTCGATTGTTTTGAATCCCTCGTATTTTCGATCAGACCAATATCAAGTCAGCTTCAGCGATGAGTATCAGGTAACGCCACATTTTAGCTGGACCTTTAGTTTGGGCTTGCAAATAGGAACTCCTCGGAGGGAAAAATATGATCGCCAGTCTTCATTGGACCTCACTCTCGTCAATCCGTCCAACAACCGTCCCGGGGCCTTGATTTTTGCAGGCCGCGATGGCCGGCCCAGAACGTTTACCCCATCTCAGGCCAACTGGGAGCCAGGGATTGGGTGGGCCCTGAATCCATGGGGAAGCCGGCGAACGGTCGTTCGTGGGAATTTCTCATTGACTTACTCAAATTTTTCTTTATACCCAACTGAGTTTGGCACACTGGGATTTAATGCCTCACCCTTATTAACTTCCCCCAATGAACAGTTGTTTCCTGCAGTCACGCTGAAATCTGGATTCCCGCAAGATTTTGCCTATCCTCCGGACCTGAGGCCCGCCGCTGCCAACGATCTTAAAGCCCAATACTTCGAACCTCAAGGGCTCCTGCCTTACGATCAGAACTGGAGGCTGGAAATCGAAAGAGACCTCCCGGCCGATCTGGTCCTTCGAGTCACGTATTTTGGAAACAAAGGGACGCACCAGTTTACCGGCGGCGGAATCAATCTCAATCCTCTCGATCCGGAATTTCTTAGGTTCCGAGACAAGCTGAATGATCTGGTCTTTAACCTTTCATTGCGACCGTACCCCCAATTTCGAGCCATTTCACCGGGATACGCCTATCCGATTGGTTCTACCTCCTTTCAACGGGGTTCGCTACGACTGGAAAAGAAATTCTCTCATGGTCTAAATTTCACCAGCTCTTATTTTCTGTCGAAATCGATCGGAGATACCTTGGATGGCGAGGCGCCACAAAATTATTTGAACTTAAAGGCTGAAAAGGCTCTCTCACCCTACGATATTACGCATCAAGTTTCAATAAATTACCTTTATGAGTTGCCATTCGGCGAGGGACGATCCTTCTTGAACCGGGGAGGCTGGATTGACGGGCTGATAGGAGGTTGGAGCTTGAGTGGTGTAACCTCCTTTCGCAGTGGGACTCCAATTATCTTGAGGCCTCTTTTCAACAATACAGGCGGGACCACCGAAGCATTGAGGGTGAATGTTATTCTGGGCATCAATCCTCATGTCGATAACCCGTCAGCGTTTCAATGGTTCATTCCGGCTGCTTTTGACCAGCCCGCCGATTTTACTTTGGGTGATGGTCCTCGAACGCACCCCAATTTGCGAAACCCCGGAGCCCAGAATTTTGATATGTCGTTAAGCAAGCGGATTCCAGTCACGGATGAGTGGACACTTGAGCTGATCATGGAAGCCTTTAATACCCTCAATCACGCCAACCTCAATAATCCAGATCCGTTAATTGGCTCACAAACCAATCCGAATTTGAATGCCGGTCGAATCATCGGGTCATCCGGAGGGAGAGTAGTACAACTGGGACTGCGGTTCAGTTTTTGATTCTGATTCTTGTCTGTAGAGGCTACTAAACCCGTGGTTATTTTGGATGAACTCAGAGAGGCAGCGGTTGCAAGACGGGCATACGAGAACAAAGATCAAGACCTGAGGGAAGAAATACAGCCCCTTTATCCTATCTATTCACTCCCTCAATACTCATGCATTGGAAGATTCGCCCCTGGCCAACGTCCTCATTAGTGGAATCCTTCATCAGGTCTAATAGAACTCTCCAGATCATTGGCTTTTTCCTACTGTTTCTCATTTCCTCTTTTGGATCTGCAGACTCTGTATCAGCTCTCGACAGACCGAAGAAACACTCCGACAAGAAGAAAACTCATCCGTTCAAAATCCCCGTCTGGGTCCAGAATTCATCTTCTGAATCTGAGAAAAAATTGAAGAGAGAGAATTTCAAGCTTTTCATTGAAAACGGGGCGTCGGAAATTTCCACTGTAAGAGGGCCCGATAGTCCGATGTTGCTCTTCATAGCATTTGATACCGTCGGCGAAATATCTAACATCAACCATGCACATATGGCAATTATCGAAGAGATCAAATCTCTGGAATCGCAATACTGGGTGGGGCTGCTCGGGGCACAAGAACAACTCACCGTTTTGCAGGAACCCACTCCAGAGAAGACATCTCTTCAGCAAAAAATTGAGGGGCTTAGCCAAATTGGCAAGGCAGGTCTTTTGGACTCTATTCAGGCGGTGGCTGACTTGACTACGGGCATCTTATTAAAATCGGACGTGCGTGTTGCTGTGATTTTCATTACAGACAGTGATATCGGAAATTACCGTGAAAACTACCTTAATCCTCCTGTTAATGTGAGTGATAGTCGGGATCTGAGCCGGCGCTTCGCAGGCCGGGCACTACAGGAGAAGATCTCGCACATGACAACATTACTGGCTCGCTATCAAGCTCCCATATTTATTGTTCACATCGATCCCGGCCGCGACCCCTTGAACAGAGCCTATCACAACGGCTTGAAACAATTAGCGGAATCAGTGGGCGGACAATTGTTCTTATCCAAAGCCGCAAGCGACATTCAAGCGGCTATCCACGAAGCTTTTCAACGGGCTTGCCGTTATTACCTTGTGGGGTTCAGCCTCTCAAGGTCACGGAGTGGTTTTGTTCGTATTCAAGTCTCTCTCTCGAATGAGCAGGCTTCTCATTCCGAGTTACGATTACATTATCCCAACCGCATCTACTTCCCTTAGCCGCTCAAATCAGAAGAAAAACCACGGGGAACACGGGGGAAAACTGGCGGATTAAAAGCGGTGCTATTCGAATCACAATTTCAAATCAATCAGCTTGAAAATGAGACACCTCATTCAACTATCTTTTCCCCGTGTTCCCCGTGGTGAAGCCTCTTCGGCTATTCTCCCCGCTGATTGGAATTGCCGGATCTCATTTCTTCTTCTCCGGGACACTTACGGTCTTGTCCTGGGGACTATCTGCTGGCTTGCTGTCCGCAACTTTAGCTTGTTTGGTAAGAGCTTGTCCCTCGCGTAGCACCTGATTGATCTTTTGAATGGACCTGGAAATGTCAGTCTGCCTTGGGTTGTTGACCTCTGTCTGACTGGAAAGTAGATTAGCTAGCCGCTGGATTTCCTGATCAAGGCTCCAATCATTGGCCTCACGCAGCACCAGACCTTGTCTCAACAAGCTTGCTCGACGTTCTTGGTCTTTGGCGAAAGCCTTGTATCGACCCATCTCTTCTTTCACCCGCTGGATCTCCGATTCGCTCTGCTTCGAACTATTTTCCAGTTTCAGGTTTAGGGAGACTTTCTCGTTTTGGAGCACATCAATCTGTGATTCGAGTTGTGGAATCGTTCCTTTTAGTTGGTTGTACGACTGAGAGATCTGTTCATAGTCGGCCTTAAGGACCCTCAGTTCGCCTCGAGTCTGATTCAAGGTTGCTTGCAACGCCGCATTCTCCTTTTGTCTCGAACCCAACGAGGATTGCAGCTCTGCCGCAACATCACTTCGACTAGCAAGTCCCACCCCCTGATTAGAAACAATTTTCTGGCATTCTTCTTTTTCACGAGTCAGGCTCTCAAGTTGGGTTTTGTTTTCATCAATGATTTTTAGAGCCTGCTGTAACTGTAGGGCTCGCTCTTCGGCCTGATTATTGGAAGGAGGTTCGCTGACCTCGAGAATCTTCTGAATTGAGCCTTTCTTGTGCAATGAGTACGCCAGGAAACAAAGCGCCAGCGCAACGATCAGCACTTTGATGGCGCCTAGCTTGGTGCGAACGCCAAGTCCGAACACCCAGAATTCAGGGCGGTTCGGGCGAAGCCGAACCAGCCCACCGATTCCCAGATGGGCTGCCCCAAGTCCAAGCGCTAACAGCAAGAACGGTACCAGTCTATCCATGCTGAAGTCCTCCGCCGACGGCAATTCATTTCCCAAAATGCAGTAATGATTCTAAACACTAAGAGGGGAATCCGGTCTAGTAAATTCGGCACTCCGAGGAGTCGCTCCGTTTACATTTCGCATCATTAGGGCACTCGTTGCGAAATCAGGATGGCAACTGAATGTCCCCCTCACCCCGGATAGCCCCCAGCTATACTTGGAATGTAAGGTGGCAGTTTCGGGCAAATTGCTCGGAAGCGTTCCCATCGAAGGAGGCGAGAAACTTTGCATTGGCAGCTGTGCTGACGCAAAGCGCCGGAATCGTGCTTGAAAGGGAAGTGCTATGGAGTAACGCTCAGTACGGCCATCCGGCCAGCTGCGGTAGAGGCTTCTTCAAGGCAAGTCTTCAGTTGGTCGGCCAGAACTTGAATGTTGGGCTCCTCTAACATGCCCAGATGGCTGCCGGGCACATTGTAAACCTTCAACTCTCCATCGACCAGGCTGCCCCAAAATGCCTCTTGTGTGTCAGTGGACGTTTGGGATCGAAAAAAAACCAGACTGCTCTTGTAGGGAACTGGCTGATACTGCTGCGCTGAGGTATGGTATACGCCTCCGAAAAGAACCTTACTGATGTAAAATGTCCTCAGTCTGGGGGGTAAAGGGCGTCCCCATGCCAAGTACCCCTCACACACTCCCTGTCTCGCTCTGTGACTGATTTGATTGAGCACGATCCTCAGGAGACTCAGCATATACCCTCCCTTCGCCTGAGCCGGAAGTTCTCCCAGGTTCTTTAAATGACGAGAAATCTTGGAACAGATCGATGCCCAGGCTGATCTGTCCCGCCTTGACTCGGTTATTTCGCTTGATGGTTTGAGGGAATCCAGCAGGGCCAACATCGCAATCTCTTGACCCTGCCTGTGTAGTTGTTGGGCCATCTCAAAAGCCACCAATCCGCCAAACGAATGCCCTCCCAGAAAGTAAGGCCCGTCGGGTTGAACCATTCGGAGTTCTTTGATGTAAGCGGCCGCAATCTCCTCCACCCGCGTGAAAAACTTCTTCCCGTCCAGTCCCTGGACCAACCCGTAGAAGGGCTGTTCCAATCCCAGATGCTTCGCCAGATGCGGGTAGCCAGCGTACCCGTGGACACAAAAGAACGGAACACGGGTTCCATGGGGCTGAACCACCACCAAAGATGACCACTGCGGTGGCACTTCATCCTGACGAAGAATCTCAGCCAACTGCTCCACCGTCGGAGCCTGGAATAACGCAGCAAAAGGAAGCGCCTTGCCGAAAGCCTTCTGGATCTGCGCATGCAAGCGCGGAACCAGCAGAGAGTGTCCGCCCAGCTCAAAAAAGTTGTCTTGAATCCCCACTCGGGAAACGCCCAA
>JBGOVH010000527.1:0-3044 GCA_041478005.1 Terriglobia bacterium
TCACATCCTGTTGAACAAAGTAGTACCGGCCTCCAAATGCGAGCAAGGCTACAATTCCAGTCACAGCCAGCCCTAAGAGAAGCTGCTTCTGCCATGCAATCAGGAAATAGCGTGATTTCTCTACTGTTGTCAGGAATTTATCTTCCTTGAGTATTTCGTGGCGGGTCAGTCTAGACAAAGATCCTCCTCCAAATTCAGGTTCGCCGTTCAGAAGTTGAATTCAAACAGCCTTTGACAGTGACAACTCGAACTCAATCTCTTAAGTTAATCTCCGGAAAAGATGGTATCAATATCGCGTAGGTCTGTCAATTTCAGGTGGAGATCGGGAGATCGGGTGTGCGACAAATTGGTGGGTAACTGGGCTGGTTCTGGTGGAGCGCGCGTTTCAGCGTGCTGCGACTTCTAATGATCCCCCTAACCCACAAATTTGTCGCACACCCTGGAGATCCCGGAGATCCTACGGCCCCGTCAAAGTCCCGCAAGTGATTGAGCTGCGATTTGGCCTTGCTGGCGCGCAGGTAACTGACCTGACCTCCTCGCCATTCAGTAGCCCAACCGTCAGGATGGGCGGAGAACTTTAACGTGGCCGTGGGGAGATTCGGGAACCCAGGGTCATGCGGGGAGACGAGCAGGAGAGGGCTTGTTTGGTGAAAGTAGTCTTTGATTTCACTAATTTGAGGAGTTTTCTTTGGAATTGGGACGGACCATTCGACTCATCGCTCTCAACATCAGGGAAAGGACAGCCCAGTTTAGAAATAGTCCCATTTGGATTGAAATGACTGTTGCCCCTAACAAGGTTGCCATAATAATGATGAGTTGCACAGGTAGACTCCAATTAATTTGCTCCCTTTGCGATAGGACCAAATTAGGCACAATGATGTTGTCCGAATTGTCTTTTCGACGATTCCGGGAAACACATGAGATTTTTTTGGGTCCCCCATAAGTCCTCGACCTACTTGGTGGTTTACAACCGTTAGAAAAAATCATTAAATATTGTCTGTGAATCCCTTTTTCATCACGCATTCATCACGAATGAAGGAGAAAAGTGTTCAATGACTCAACCTGAAATCAAGGAGTTATATCAGTACAACGAATGGGCAAACAGGCGAGTTGAAGATTCGATTCTCAACCTCAAGCCAGAGCAGTTTGCTAAGAACCTCAACGCCAGTCATGCCTCGATTCGAGGAACTTTTGCGCACATTGCGGCAGCGGAAAGAATCTGGCTAAATCGCTGGAAGGGGAAGTCTCCTACTAAGCTGATGTCGGAAGATGAATTCCCAGACGTTCAAACGGCTGTCCGTCGTCTTCAGGAAATCGACCAGGAGATATCTGGTTATTTAGGTCAACTCACAGAAGCCGATTTGGACAAGGTGTTCACATACAAAACAACTGAGGGCAAAACTTATTCAAGTGTCTTAAGGCATGCCGTGGTGCATGTGATTAATCATTCGACCTATCACCGAGGTCAATTGGCCGCTCTGATGCGACAGGTGGGAGCAACTCCAAGTTCAACAGATCTAATTCTCTACTATCGCTCGAACCCGAATACTGCAGCTATGGCATGATCGCCAGCACACAAACTGTGCGTAGCTAGAATTGTTGTCGTTGACTTGGTAGCCGCGGCAATTGCTTTTTGAATTGGCCGTGAGCCTTTCCCGAAATCGCGAACTGCCCACGATCACCGCTGACTGCGCGGTGGTCGTGGCTACCAGCGCCGGCAGGGATTGCAACCCCGAAACGCGCAGGCAGGCAGTAAGACACTGATCCTGAACTTTGTTACTGGAGTATAACCGACATGTCTAAATCGAGAATTCTCGGAACCGGATCTTATCTTCCTGATCGCGTTGTCAAGAACTCCGATCTGGAAAAGCTGATGGATACATCAGACGAATGGATTCAGCAGCGTACCGGAATCAGGGAGCGACGGTTTGTCGATGAAGGCCAAGGGACCTCCGATCTTGGATATCGAGCGTCAATGCGTGCAATCCAGCAAGCTGGCCTTACAGCTCAAGACATCGACTTCATCATCTTTGCCACCTTAAGCCCGGACTACAACTTTCCAGGGTCTGGTTGCTTGTTGCAGGAGAAACTGGGTGTCGGTACGATTGGGGCTTTGGACGTACGGAATCAATGCTCCGGTTTTATCTACGGCCTCTCCATCGCCGACCAATTCATCAAGACCGGTATGCATCGTCATGTTCTAGTCGTAGGAGCGGAAGTCCATTCCACTGGGCTTGAGCTTAACACACGAGGTCGAGATGTGGCTGTGATTTTCGGGGATGGGGGAGGAGCAGTGATTGTAGGGAATGCAACCGAAGGAGATAGCCGGATCCTTTCGACACACATGCACTCTGAAGGCAAATACGCCAAGAGACTTTGGCTTGAGGCACCCGCTTCTATCCATCACCCTCGAATCACCGAGGAGATGTTGAAAGAAGGGAAACATTACCCCCATATGGATGGACGATATGTATTCAAGCATGCACTGGAACGCTTTCAGGAAGTTATCCATGAGGCCCTATCGGCAAACAATCTCGGGATCGAAGACATCGATTGTCTGATTCTGCACCAAGCCAACTTGAGAATTGCAGAAGCAGTGGGCCAATCACTGAGAATCCCGCTAGATAAGATGTTCAATAACATCCAAAAATATGGGAATACCACGGCAGCCTCAATTCCAATTGCCCTGGATGAAGCGGTCAAGGAAGGAAAAGTGAAATCCGGGGATCTCGTGATTCTGGCTGCCTTTGGTTCCGGGTTCACCTGGGGGGCGGCAGCGATTCGGTGGTGACGTCCCAAACTTGGCCTGCTCCTGCATGCACGGGGATTGCTAGAATTCCGGGTCATCCTGTCCCCAAGGCATCAGCATTCCAGGTCTTGCAGCATGGTGATCGCTGCGGGATGGCTTCGGCCTGGCCCGAAACTCAGTCAGCATCCTGGCTAGTTGCCTTGCTGCTTCCTTCACCGCCCGTTCGCCTTTCTCTTTCGTTGCCAGAGTGGCCTGCCCCAGGACTCCGCTTTCGGAGTAGGAGGATGTCCAGGAA
>JBGOVH010000476.1:0-3337 GCA_041478005.1 Terriglobia bacterium
CTCAACCGCCCGTTCACGGGCTCCGGGGATCTCAAGAATGCTGGGGGCTTTGTAACCATCAAAAACGAGATCTGCATAAGCAAGATCATGAACCACAATCAGCTTGTTTTCTTCGGCAAATTCAACAACACGCTGGAAGAATGCTCGATTGACGACCTGAGTCGTGGGATTGTGCGGAAAGGAAAGAATCAAGAGTTTGGGCTGGGGCCAGACGAGTTTGATCCGCCGCTGCATCTCTTCAACAAAATCACGTCCTGGCAACATCGGAATGCTTTGAATGTCGCCTCCGGCTATCAGGACCGAATACAAATGAATCGGGTAAGTCGGGTTAGGAACAAATGCGGTCTCGCCCCGTCCAATGATGGCTAGAACGAGATGAGCTAGTCCTTCTTTCGCCCCCATGGTGACGATGGCTTCGGTTTCTGGGTCAAGATCAACATCGTAGTGCTTCTTGTACCATTCACAAATTGCCAGCCGTAACTGAAAAATCCCTTTGGAGGCGGAATATCGGTGATTACGCGGATTGTGGGCAGCCTCAATCAGTTTGCCAACAATGTGAGGGGGTGTCGGCAAATCAGGATTTCCCATCCCAAGATCAATGATGTCCTCACCTGCACGCCGGGCTCTTGACTTCAGCTCTGTCACAATACTGAAAACGTAAGGGGGAAGCCGTTTGATTCGTTCGAATTCACTCATGAAGTTCTTTCGGAAAAAAGAAAATGGAATCGCGAAGAAAACCAAGAATTCACTGAAATGCCAGATATGCAGCCCCAAAGACACCGGCCTGGCCACCCAGACTAGACTTCAAAATATCTCGCGGATCGTTGCGATAGATATAGGAACGCCTGGCGACCTCTTCGAACATGCTCTTCTCAAAGGCATCCCAGGCGTCAACAGCTGCACCTCCCAGCACAAAGGTATCAAGATCAAGAATGTTAATGAAACTGGCAATGGCGATCCCAAGAGCCTTGCCCACTTCCTCGTAGATGGATTTAGCCGAGCTATCACCCTCCTTTGCCAGCTGATAGATAAGCGCCGAAGTGAGTTTGACTCCAGAAGAAGCCAACTTCTGGAGCCCAGGACTGGCCTTTCCAGCCGCAAGCATTTCCTGCGCAGCGATAACAACGGCTGAAGCTGCCGCATAGGCTTCCAGACAGCCATGGCTGCCGCACTTGCACAAGCGGCCTTCCGGCTTGACCGTCACGTGGCCCAATTCGGCAGCCATTCCAGACGCCCCATGCCAGATTCTCCCATCGAGTATCAAACCACCACCGATACCGGTTCCCATCGTAATAAAACATAGATGCCTGCAGTTCTTTGCGGAACCAATCCACTTCTCACCCAAAGCGGCAGCGTTGGCGTCGTTTTCCAGATAGAATGGCCTGTTCAAACGCCTGAAGATTTGGGCACGGATATTAAAGTTCTCCCATCCGGGCAGATTGGGGGAAGCCACCAAAATGCCTTCCTTCATCTTGATAATCCCCGGAACCCCAACTCCGATGCCAGCCAATTCGTAACGGCCTTTCCAGCGATCCACCAGTGAAAGAATACCGTTGGCGAGTCGATCGACGACATCCTCTCTTCCCTTCTCAACCAGCGTTTCCAAGCTCAACTGGTCAAACAAACCACCATTCTCGTTAACGGCTGCCACCCTCAGGTTAGTTCCGCCCAGATCCACTCCAATCGCAAATCGAGTCATGATAATCCTGGAAGACAAAATCGGAAATTAACCACGGGGAACACGGGAAAATGACGAATCTTCGAGTCTCGTTTTCGGGCAGTAGTTCGGATAACCACCACTCTTTTTCCTCTTTGTTAGGAGCGGAAACTAATTCTATTCCCGCGACAATAGAGCCGAGTCTTTACAGCGTCTACTCTGGGAGATCATGCTTTGATGTATCCCCATTTTCCCTTTTCCCCGTGTCCCCTGTGGTCATTCTCTTTTCCTCAGTGTCTCCATGCCTCTGTGGCTCACTCTTTTGCCACAACAGCGGTCACCTGATCAAAACTTGCTTTTAAGGCGCCATAAAGCGAACGGTAAATCTCGTAGTATTCCTGATAACGTCTTACATGCTCTGAAATCGGTTGTGTGAAATTAGTGAGACTGATAGAGCGCTGGCAGGCTTGTTCCACAGTTGTAAACCCACCCGTGCCTACAGCCGCCATCAGCGCAGCGCCAAAAGCCGCTCCTTCATCGGCTGCTACAGTGCAGATTTCGCTGGCAAATATATCAGCCTGAATCTGGCGCCAAAGGGCACTGCGGCCACCTCCCCCGGAAGCTCTCACTTGATGAACTGGAACCTTCATCGTTTCGAAAATCCTGAAAGAATCTTTCAAGCTATAAGCCACCCCTTCCAACACAGCACGAATCACATCGGACCGTGTATGTCGTCCGGTCAAACCGAAAAGCACACCCTTAGCATTGGCATCCAGATGTGGAGTCCGTTCTCCCATCAGATAGGGCAGGAAGATCAATCCCTCACAGCCTGGCTTTGCCAAGGCAGCTTGCTGCGTTAGTATCTCATAAGGATCTTGCTTCAGGACGGAGCCCAGGCCGGCTTCCATTCCCCCAAACTGATCCCGAAACCAACGCAAAGAGAGTCCTGCCCCTTTGGTAACTCCCATCACATGCCATTTCTGTGGAACCGCGTGGCAAAAAGTGTGCACTCTTCCCTTTTGATCGCGAGCCGGCTCTTCCATGAAGGCAAATACCACTCCGGAACTTCCGATGGTAGAGGACACGATTCCAGGTGAAACAATCCCATTGCCAACCCCGCCAGAAGCTTGATCCCCGCCTCCACCGACTATCGGCGTTCCAGCCTTCAAGCTCAGTTCCTGAGCCACTGGAGGGCTGAGCTGCCCGGAAACTTCTACCGACTCGGAGACTGGAGGAAACCAATCCTTATTGAACTTCAAGTCCTGGATGATGGCATAGGACCAGCAACGATTGGCGACATCAAAGAGAGTTGTCCCTGAAGCATCGGAAACTTCCGAAGCAAACTGCCCTGTTAAGCGAAAGCGGATATAATCCTTGGGAAGCAAAACCTTATCGATCTGATCGTACACCTCGGGTTCATGCGAGCGGACCCAGACCAGCTTCGGGGCTGTGAATCCGGTCAATGCCGGGTTACAAGTGATCTCGATAAGCCGGTCATAGCCAACGCTTTTGGTAATATCGTCGGCTTCAGTCTGACAACGCTGATCACACCAAATAATTGAAGGGCGCAGCACCTGGTGCTTCTTGTCTAGAAGCACCAATCCATGCATTTGACCCGACAGGCCAATTGCTCGGATGTCTTCTCCTTTGAGTTGCGCCGATTGCAGCACTTTTCCGATC
>JBGOVH010000508.1:0-3161 GCA_041478005.1 Terriglobia bacterium
AACTAGTTCTCATTCTGAATTAAACCGACATAGTCCAACTTTAAGGCTTCTCGACGGCTGGATAGACAGCGGAGTTGCACATCGAAAATCTCATTATGGCTCTTCGTCAGCACATCCGAAAGTCTTAGGCTAAATTGAACCTTCCCTGGAAGCCACTCCCTGGTCTCCGAAAAGCTCTCCAAACCATCCCCCACCGATACCGCAACACTATGCCCGATCTGGGTAAAATTCTCGCCTGAAATGTAGATACGAGGTGTATCGTGGTTGTCGCGTCGAAGGATGAGTGTAATGGGAGAGCCTTCCTTAATTGGAAAAACTCGTGGCGGATAAAGCCCTCCAACAAGCTGGAAAATACCGGTGAATTTCCTGAAGTCCACGAAGGGAAGAAGAAATGAATCCACCAACTCCCTCCTATTAATTTCTGCCTGCTTCCAGTATTGATCTTTATTATAGACCCTCCGCCGGGGATGAACCGCCAATTGTCTCAGGATTCCAAGGTCCACCAGGGACTGGATCATTGATTCTGCCAGAGTTTTGTTCCCGGACCGATTGAAATGCCCATCCCAGCCCAAATTGTAGCTTTGCCTGAATTTCTCATAGGACATTCCCAAATACTGACTGATGTCCTGGAAAGTCACCCCAGTGGAGGAATATTTGGAAATCTGATCCTTTTCAAACATAATGTTCAAACCATAGATGACCAGGCGTGTTCCTCCCTTGAGTACTGTCTCAATGCCTTCCAGAATGTTATTATAAAAACGACTCTTGAAATGAGGGGAAAGGTAAATGGACTTGATCTCAGGCAAAAGATCTTGGAATCCACCGGTAGCAGTGAATTCAACTCTCCGTTTCCAGGATTTCTGACCGCTCGCGGGCCGCGGTGCGGCGTCTCTGAATCTCCACTGCCTGCTCTGAAAAAAACAATAAGCATAAGAAATGTCCTGCAACAGTGAATCGACCCGGTCGAGCGCAGATTTGTTTTCCACATACGGTTTTCCGAGCGCCCAATTTTGATGAACAGGATCCATGCACTGAAAGAAATCCTCATAGAGAAAACTTCCTGCTAGACCCCATGAGAACTCAAGCCACTCGGAGGTTGCAGCATAATCGGCTTTTGAAGTGGTCAACTTTCCGTCAGAGTTTAGGCTTAAGGAATCATCCCAGTCGTTCGAGACGACTAGCCAGAGGACCAAATCCGGTTGGTATTTCTGCTCAAGGAATTTGAGCAAATGTACCTCGTTTTCTAAGTTGAAACCTTCGATTCCGGCATTGATGACTTCATAATGGAACTGCGGATTCTCGCTCAGATCATTCAATAGCTCTTCCATCTGCTGGGGGTAAGCTTCTTGCTGATCGACCCCGAACCCAAAGGTGATCGAGTCACCCATAACCAAGATTCGGTAAGTCCCCTTTGTCTTAGGACCGACGTCATGCTCGCAGCGGATTCCGTCGGAATTGGAAATGATCTTTGTTCTGGCCCACACAACCCTGCAACCGGGTTTCAGCGCATACGGAACCTTTTCGATTGGGGTTGGAGCAAAATAATTTCTGTCATCATAGTTTGCCTTGACCCAAACACCGCTCAAACGGACAATTGTTTCGATCAAAAGAAATGAAAAAGCCAGGGAGAGAAGGATCAAAATAATTCTCTGAAATGTAGCCTGGACTTTGTACATGTCACTGGTTGATTTAGTATAGTTTCGAAAGGATCAAACGGAGACGACTGCCATGAAATCACGCGAAGAGGTTGAAAGACAAATGAAAAACTTGGGCTGGTGGTATCAGCACTTCGAATTCCCCAATGGAGTTCGCACAGGGAACGGCAGAGAGCCAGGTTACGATGCCCTCGCTAGATGGAACCTGATTGCTTCTCATGTTCCCACCAGTTTGAGAGGCAAAACCGTCCTCGATCTCGGGGGGAATGCTGGTTTCTTTTCGATTCAGATGAAACTTCGAGGAGCCGAGAGATGTGTCTTGGTGGACCCCTTTGCTGAATTCCTTTCCCAGGCTAAATTCGCCGCCGAACAATTCGGAATAGAGTTGGAGCTTATTAATGATGATGCTCACACCTATTGTCTCACCACTGAGGAACGGTTTGATTACATCGTTTTTCTGGGTCTCATGTATCACTTGAAATACCCCGGGCTTGTTCTCGATCGTCTGGCAGAAATGACCAAAGAGCGGATTTTTATCCAGTCCAACATTATTGGCGCTGAACAAGAAGACTACACGCAAAAACAGGACTATGACAGAGCTAGCGATGATTCGCTTTTGGAAAACCCTGCCTTCCCAAAGTTAGTGTTTGTCGAAAACCTATACAACGGCGATCCGACAAACTGGTGGCTTCCCAACTACAATGCGCTGGCAGCAATGGTGAGAAGTGCAGGGCTGAAGATCCTAGATCGTCCCCATCCCCATGTCATCATCGCAGAACCAGAAACTTATTTTGGAAAAACGGTATATCCGAAGATGGTCTTCCCTCGCTACGGAAAAAAAGGACAAGCTCTCTTTCCTGGACCTCAGAAATACGATGCGGAGCTTTGGGCAGAATTGATCAAACGTTCGAGAGCAAGTGAGGAGACCAAGCAGTAATGCCTCCATTTCGGGGGGAATCGAGTTGCATGGGTAGCCACGATTGACGCGCTTTCTGCACCTATCATGGGCTTCGCCGGCACTCCTGTCCACGACACATCAGCAGGGAAACATCGGGCTGCTTCAATCCCAGCAGATCAGCCGCTGGCGTTTGAGTCAGACCACGTTTCTTAACGATGAGGTAGACTTGGCGAGGTAGACTTGGCGAGCCAGCTCGGCCTTTGCCAACAGCTCCTTCGAGTTGGCCGAGACTTTTGAAACCAGCCGCAAAAGGAAGCTGAGGAAGCCGCTCAACAGGCCCACGAGCAAAGGCAGAGAGAGTTGGCTCGAATGGATCTTTGCCTACATCGAGTACAAAACCAGGAACTGGCGTCATTTATCAAGAGAAACTATTCGGTTGAGGAGTTGGCGTCTTGGGTCGAGGCCAAGAAACGGGAGATGCTCAATCCTGGAGACGCGCCTCTTCATGTCCCTCTAAGCGGCTTCGAGTCTGTGGGTTAGACGGATCGCGTCCACCCTGGGCATCCAGGCCTTTTCATCATTGGCAATCCACACCTCATGAGTCATCT
>JBGOVH010000002.1:0-18158 GCA_041478005.1 Terriglobia bacterium
CCACGACAGAACCTCGATTTTCGATTTGTCCAACGAGATACGCTGTTCAAATGGGAGTATTGATACTTGCCCTGCTTGTCTTATACACAGCCAGCATTATGGATCTCCTGAACGCCCTATGGTCCGATGTCCGGATTTCATTTGGCCTTCTGGTGCCATTGATAAGTGGCTATTTTGTTTGGGTGAAAAGGGCTGAATTAAAAAGGCTCCCCATAGTACCATCAGGATTAGCCGGGTTCTTAACCATGGGGACAGCCTGTTTCTTGCTTGTAGTAGGGAGAATTGGCGGAATCATTCGGTTGGAGTGGATCTCACTAATACTGCTGATCATTGGGTTGGTGTTAGGTCTGCTGGGGAAGGACTTCCTCAAGGCTATTTTATTTCCAATTATTTATCTCCTATTCATGGTTCCAATTTTCGAGGATCCATTCGCTCCCATAAACCGGCAATTCCAACTTCTCACCTCCAATATGGGAGTTCTCATCCTTCAGACACTTGGTTTTCCGGCAACTGTAGACCAACAGTATGTCGTCTTTCCAAATATTATTTTGGAAGTAGCACAAGACTGCAATGGAGTTCGATATTTGTTTTCAATCATTGTACTTGGAATACCCCTCTCATATCTTAATTGCAAAGGATGGCGGGCTCGTGTTGTCCTGATCTTAATGGCAGTCAGTATTGGGATCATTGCAAATTGGCTAAGGATCGTTTTCATTGGGATTGAGGCTTACTATAGTGGAAAGGTCACACTTGGGCCACTCCACGTCTTTCACGGAGTATTCGTGGCATGGATAGGTTATTGTACCTTAATTTTCGGCGCACATTTCGTGAGCAAGGCAGAAGTGAGAATCAATGAACCGTCGCCAAACATCCATTTGTCTCAAGCCAAACCCGCTGCGTGGTCTTTTCCTAAGGACTGGAATCGGTCGTGCACACCCATCTTGGGGCTCTTGCTTGCTTGTTTGACATACCTCGCTGTATACAATCGAAATACTGTCCTCCCGAAACAAAACCTCTCCAGTTTTCCATCAACTATTGAAAACTGGGAAGAGTATCAAGACGATCGGCAGTGGCCTATTCTGAGAGTTGAGGGAGCAGATCATGAGCTCTTCAAGCGATTCCAGAATAAGGATGGAAGACAATTGTACTTGTATGTTGCCTATCTCGAGTCACAACGTCAGGAAAAGGAAGTTGTCAACGATAAGATGGCTAGGTTTCATAAAGATGCCCAGAAGATCAAAATTGACGCTGGTCCAAGTGGGACCGTTCTCGTAAACCAGACCGCGGTTGAGATAAACTCGAAGCCCTATGGGGTTATCTTCTGGTACGACTTGAATGGGAGAGTGATATCGGACAGAGTCGAGGCAAAACTGTGGACAATTTGGGATGCCGCGACCAGTGGGAAAACCAATGGCGCCTTAGTTATGATTCAGTACGACATCGAAAACATAGGCTCTGCAAAGTCTGAAAACGACCTTGAGAAGTCTTTTGCCAGAGATTGTCTTCCTATCTTGCGTGAATACCTGCCTTAAGCCCAAGGCGAATTTTTCCTTTCGTCAATGAGAAATCTCTTCCAGTGCGACAGCATTGGTTTTCGGACCAAAGATCCCGACGACCAGCGCGACTCCTACCATGGCAGTGGCCATGAAAATAAACACTGCTAATACTCCTTTAGTAAGCAGAGTACCAATAATCAACGTGGAGAAAACAGCGCTTAGACGGCTCCAACAGTAGGTGAACCCGACTCCAGTTGCTCGAGCGCGCGTCGGAAAGAGTTCTGCTTGGTAAGCATGCAAGACGGCAGAAAACCAATAGCTGAAAATCGTGATAAGAGCTCCGACCGACACGATGGTGACGGCTCTCGATGCGAAGGGGAAAATCAAACCACTCGCTGCCATGGCCAAAGACAGAAAGATAATTGAAGTCTTTCTCTCCAAACGCTCGGAGGTGAACACGGCAATTAGCGGCCCGACCGGGCTGACCATAGCAATCAGAAAGGCATACTCAAGGGACTGGTGTAGACTCCTGCCTTGTTTCAGCATGAATGTCGGAGCCCAATTAGCAAAACCGTAAATGCCAATCGTCTGGAGTAGATGAAAAATCATAAGCATCACTGTTCTGCCGCGATATGCAGGGTGCCACAATTCTATGAAAGGAACGTGCGGTGAATTCTGCACAGGCAGGTTTTGAGGGGTAGAAAGAGGTTTTCCCGTCTCCTGTTCAATTTCTTTTTCGATAGTCCGCACAATCGTATCCGCTTCAAGAAAGCGCCCCTTCGATTCGCTCCAGCGCGGAGATTCTGGCAACCGGCGGCGTAGGTACCAGACAAAAAGAGCTCCGGTCGCTCCGATGACCATAACCCATCTCCAACCCTCCATTAGCCAATGTGTGGGGACAAGCATTTTCGACAAGAACGCAACCACAGGAATGGCAGTGAATCCCACCAGCTGGGAGATGGCCACATAACGACCACGAGCATAACTTGGGAGCATCTCGGTCACATAAGTGTCGATAACGACCAATTCTGCCCCGATGCCCGCCCCAGCTAGGCCGCGCCAAAGAATCAGTACCCAAGCGTTTGACGCAAAGGCGCCCAGCAAAGTAAAGACAGAATAAATCAGCAGCATGAGAACAAATGAAGTGCGCCGGCCAAAATAATCGCTGCCGATCCCAAAGATGATCGTTCCGACAAACATGCCGCAGAAACCGGCTGCGATTACATGGCTAAACTGCTGCAACGTTAGAATCTTTGACGCCTGAAGTGCCGCTCCAAGGTAAGCCATCATGAAAATGTCGTAAAAATCAAACCATCCCCCCAGGGAGATCAAGGTAATAAACCTATGATGAAAGCTAGATAGGGGAAGGCGTTCCAGGCGAGCGGCAATGGAGGCTGTGGGCAGAATGACCGTGGTGGGGTTATCCAGGCGGAGTCTTTCCGTCATAAGGTTGAATCATGAAAATGCGGGCTTTCCGATGGCTGGGAGTGTTTGGGTTCAATGCGAGTGCCAATTGATAAGCAGAAACAGCGCCTGAGCGATTCTTAAGCAAGTCTCTTGCTTGCCCCAGCGTTAAATACGAGGCCGCAAGAACCAAGGTTGAGGCATCGACATCTTTGACCGCCTTCTCCGCCTCCCTTTGTGCCTCTTCAGGCCTGTCGCAGCTCAACAGGGACAGCGCAAGACGAAGATGGATGTCTCCTCTCGACAGAATATGGTAACCGGGGTGACCCTCGTGGATACGTTGCAAAATCTGCTGAAACGTGACCACCGCTTCACCGTTGTGGCCCATGGCACTTTGCAAGCGTCCCACGGCGAACGCGAGTAATGAGTCCTGGGGGTGAGATCGCAACGTAGTTTGAAATAGCAGGATAGCGTCATTCCATTGTCCTTCTCGCATATAGCATAGAGCCAAGCCGAGGCGGGCATCCTCCCGGACGAAGCGGCCCCCCTCCATTGCGAGTTTCACGTATTTGATCCCTTCCTCTTTGGAAACTTTGTAGCCCATGATCCTCAGCAAGACCCGCGTCAGAAAACCTCGGGTACCGAGCAGATGCATGTGCATTCCCATCGGGAAGAAGGGGTCCTTAAACTCCGGATCCAGCTTTGCAGCTTTTTCCACCTCGTCGAAGGATCTGTCTGCATGAGATTTGGCTGCCAGGATCTTCTTGTCTACCGTGATAGTAAATACGCTTTCGCTACCTTCGGCCATCCCTAACCAGAAATGAGCTTCTGCATTCTGCGGCTGGGCATTGATCAAGGCCTGAGATTTCTCCTTTGCCCGACTTACGGCATCTACAAATTCTGCACGCAATTCTGGCGGACAACCTGAACTGGGAGAAGGCAAGTAGGGATCCGGAGGTAGTCCAAAGGCGGAAGTGAGGAGACTATTTTGCAGAAACAGGGCATGCATCCAATAACAGGAGGATAAGTAGAGATAGGCGCGTGGATTATCCGGTTCGATTCGGATGGCTTCTTCGAATTGGGCGGCAGCGCGATCGTAATCGAAGGCGTACATAGTGCCCATAGCGCGATGGAAGGCCTGCTCATATGAATCGCTTTTTGGAGCCGGCCACAAACATGATAACGGAAATACATACACTGTAAGGAAGACCATGCAGTACGAGACGCAGCGGAGGATGTTCATAATCAAGAAAAATGCTCAGAATCAGACCAGCTCATGACAATCTCATCTGCATCTGAGATTCCACATCAAGACAAATGTTCAAAGGATCAGGGACTCAATTGATCAGTCGAAATCGGATCAATCGGAGGGCTGAATTGCCGCAACAGCATACGCAGCGCAGCCCTTCCCTTGTCCCAACGCGCCCAAGCCCTCATTAGTAGTGGCCTTGATTGAAATCTGGTTGATCTTGATTCTCAGTTTGGCAGCGATATTCTTTCTCATTCGAGAAATGTAAAGAGCAATCTTGGGTGACTGGAGAATCACCGTGGAGTCGATATTCACAATTTGAAACCTACTTACTTCCAGAAGCCCTCTAACTCTGTCCAGAAGAATCAAGCTGGAAATGCCTTTAAATTCGTCATCGTTGTTAGGGAAATGTTGTCCTATGTCTCCCAGTGCTGCAGCTCCTAGTAACGCGTCGCAAATGGCGTGTAGAAGAACATCCGCGTCAGAATGACCCGATAGACCAAGCTTCGAAGGAATTTGGACTCCTCCTAATACAAGCTTCCTTTTAGGGGCAAAGCCATGAATATCATAGCCAAAACCAAAACGAGTCATCAGTATTTAATCTCGAAATCAGCGAAGTGTTGAATAGAGTTTTTCCATTCTACTTGGACATCGAAAACGTTGGCTGATCCTGGTCCACGTCTTACTTGCCTGACCAGCTGCATGATCTGATTTCTGTTTCCCACGGCTTCAATCTCAACCTCACCGCCTGAAAGGTTTCGAGTGAAACCGTGAAGTCCAAGGCGCTGTGCGTGATGCTGTACAAAGTAGCGAAACCCGACTCCCTGAACCAAACCAGTCACAATCATATGAGCTGCCGAGTCCGACATTATTTGAGTCCTGTACGGGTCGGAGAAACAACTACTCGCTTTTATTCGTAACGCAATGCGTCGATTGGATCCATAGCAGCTGCTTTATGAGCTGGGTAGTATCCGAAGAAGATTCCGATGGCGGCGGAGAAAAGCAGGGAAATCACGACGGAGTTGGGAGAAATTAGAGTTGGCCACCCCATGAAGCTGGAAAGTCCCACAGAAGAGCCGACTCCGAGAAACAATCCCAAAATTCCTCCCAGAGTGCATAAGACTATTGATTCCGATAAGAACTGAATCCGGACATGACTGGGGCGAGCGCCGATTGCCATGCGAATGCCGATTTCGCGAGTCCGTTCTGAGACTGCGACCAGCATGATGTTCATAATCCCGATGCCGCCTACGAGAAGAGATACTGCTGCAATACTTGCCAGCAATGCCGTCATGATGCGGTTGGTGGCTTCGGCTGCCTCTGCGACTTCACTAAGGTTGCGTACCGTAAAGTCATTGTCTTGCATGGGGCCGAGGCGATGTCGCTGCCTGAGAAGCTCGGTAATCTGCTCCTGGGCGGCGTAAGTGGCCCGGGCACTGACGGCACCAATGATTCCAGATTGCACGTAAAGCACCCCACCCTGAAACTTCTTTTGAACCGCTGTGTAGGGAACAATAATGGTATCGTCCTGGTCTCTTCCGAAAGCGTTAAACCCTTTTTTGTCCAGAACCCCTAAGACCTGAAAAGGAAGATTCCTTACCCGAATGGTTTGCCCGACAGGATCGCTGCCACCAAATAATTCGTTGACTACTGTTTGTCCCAATACCGCCACACGGGCGGCAGTCTTCACATGGCCCTCGTCAAAAAAATTTCCTTGAACGACTTTCCAGTTGCGCAATTCCGGCAGGTGCTGATTAAATCCTTCCACCCGTGAATTCCAGTTCTGATTGCCAAAAACCACCTGCGCCATCGTCGAAGCGCTGGGACTCACTGTTTTAACTGCCGGGCATTCCCCCATCATAGCGTCAAAATCCTCTACAGTCAGTGTATTCATGCTGCCCGTGCCGCCCCTAACGCCCCACGAACGCATACTTCCTGTCCACACTTGGAGGGTGTTGGTCCCCATCGAAGCAATTTCTTCCTGTACTTGGCGTTGCGCCCCCTGCCCCAGGCTAACCATAGCAATAACCGCTCCCACGCCGATAATGATGCCCAACATTGTCAGGACTGAACGGACCTTGTTCCGTTTGAGAGCCTTTAGAGATATCTTTAAGATTGCCCAGAAGCTCATGGCTTTCCTCCAAGACTAAAGATACAAATCAATCGTGTGTCCAAGAACGGAAAATCCTTTGCACTAGAACTGGATGGCTCTCCTGACGGAGCAGAATGGTGCTGGAGGAAAATTTTCGAAGAATCGTTAAACAAAGTTGTCAAGCCAGTGGTCATAACCTTCATAACCTCAAGTAACACTCATCCATTAATCCAGCATGTGCTGATTAATCACCCATCATCTTAGTGATTTGCTTCATCACTCAAAATATGTCCGTCTTTCATATGAATGATTCGAGATGCGTAAGCAGCTATATCATGTTCGTGAGTCACCATAACCAGGGTGATGCCCTTATCCCGATTAAGGTTTTGAAGAAAGTGCATGATCTCTTCGGAAGTGGTGCTATCCAAGTTGCCGGTTGGTTCATCGGCTAGCAAGATGGCTGGCTGATTGACCAAGGCTCTTGCGACGGCAACACGTTGTTGCTGGCCCCCAGAGAGTTGATTAGGGAGAGCCTTTGCCTTCTCTGAAATACCCACGACCTTTAAGGCAGCTTCAATACGCTGAACCCGGTCGGCTTTGGTGATTCCGGAGTATAACATTGGAGCCTCAACATTCTCCCAAACCGAGGTGCGAGCCAGTAAATTAAAACTCTGAAACACGAAGCCAATCTTCTGGTTGCGGATATCGGCCCGCTGGTTAGGCGAAAAGGTAGAGACATCAACTCCATCCAGATGGTAAACGCCACTGGTAGGCCGATCGAGGCATCCCACGATATTTAGCAAGGTAGATTTTCCAGAACCAGAAGCCCCCATCATGGCTACGAACTGACCGCGAAGAATGTCCAACGAAACACCCTTAAGTGCCTCTATTCGAACCTCTCCCAGTTGGTAGATTCTACAAATATCACGCAGGGCTATAACATTCAGGTTATTGAGATCGCGTGTTTGAGATACTGAGGTTGTCTTCAGTTGCGTGTTGGTCATGGAACCACTCGATGATGAGGGATGCATGCTTAACGCCCCCCACGGCGACCGCCTGCAGTTCCGCCTGCAGGTCCAAACGGCCCGCGGAATGGAGTAGCAGCTCGCTGCTGCTGCGGACCCTCTTGCTCGTTGAGCTCGCCTGTGATGACGGTGTCACCTTCCTTTAGATCACCTTCTGAGACTCCAGTTTCTCGTCCATTGGTGATGCCAAGCTTGATTCGTTTCGGTTGTGGCTGCCAATTGGCGTCGAGAATCCAGATCATGGCTGGCGCCGGTTTCGCATCATCAACTTGGGGAAAACGAATTTTCATTCCCGGCTCAATCCCATAACGATTCGTAATCGTGGGTCCAACAACTGCCGGTGCGCTTCCAGCAGTCCCTTCCAAGTTACCAACAGGCCTTCCTTGCCTCCCTTTCCGTTGACCCGGAGTCGTGGGGGGCGTGCTTCCAGGCGAGAGATTTTGTGATCCCTTTTCCCTGTGCGTCAGCCCCTCGTTTCTAGATCCTCCGGAAGGCGAGGTTTCCGGTTGGACGGGAGGGCGACTCGTGTTCGCCGAGACTTCTCCAGCTAAAGAGCTCATCAGTTTTTGAATCTCTTCCGGATTCTTATCAGAAGGTCTGTAACGCAAAGCCGCATTGGAAATCTTGAGGACATTGTCGGTGCTGGCAACCGTGAAATTGACATTAGCCGTCATCCCGGGGCGCAATTTCAATTGAGGATTGTCTACATCAATAATCAAGTTGTAAACAACCACGTTGGAAGCAGTCCCGCCTCCACTCCCCCCGCTGGTGGTGCTAGTGCTGGTGTTCGGGAGCTTGGAGCTTAACCTGATCTCCGATATCTGACCGTGGAAAGCCTGACCTGGAAAGGCATCTACGGCAAACTCGGCCTTGGCTTTTTCCGAAATCACTCCAATGTCCGCTTCATCAATTTGTGCAATGACTTGCATCTTGGTGAGGTCATTCGCGATCAGGAAGAGAATGGGCGCTTGGAAGCTGGCGGCCACCGTCTGTCCAATATCGACGTTTCTTTCGACTACGACACCATCAATAGGCGATATGATGTTGGTATAACGCAAATTGACTTCGGCCATCCGCAGCTCCGCGCGGGCTTGTTTAACACTGGCGCTAGCCTGATCCTGCTGAGAAAGGGCGGACCGGATGCTGGCTTCCACCTGGTTCACCTGGGCTTCGGCCTGGAGCACTCGCGCAGAGCTTTGATCGTAATTGGCCTGGGCAGTGTCCAGCTCACGTTCAGAAATCAAACCATCCTTGAACAAGCCTTGCGACCTTTTTTGCTGGCGCTCTGCTTCCTTTAGGGTGACATTCGCCACCTCGAGGTTGGCCTTGGCACTATTAAGCTCTGCCCGGCGATTGACAAGGTTCGCTTCTGCGTTTTTCACTGCCGCTTCGGCTGTAGCCAGTTGAGCCTGGGCTCTTTCCCGCTGAGCTTCAAAGTTTGCCGGGTCAATAACAGCAAGGAGCTGGGATTTCTTGACAATGCTATTGAAGTCAGCGTGTAACTCTTGAATGCGACCAGAGACTTGACTCCCTACCTGAACCGTGATTACGGCCTGCAATGTTCCCGTGGAGCTGACGGTTCGACGAATAGAGCCGCGTTCGACTTTAACCGTAAGATATTTATCTTCAGGAGATTTCCTGTCTTTCCCCCAGAAGTAGTATGCTCCAAAAGATATCCCCAAGATGAGTAAAGCAAGAACTGAGTACCTATTCATCAGTTTCTGTATCATGGATGTGATCATTACCTTTCAGGAATCAATGGCGCAGATTTGACCTATTGAATTTTAGAGGCCATGACGAATGCTTCTCTAGTCAGAGCGCTTCGACCTCATGCATCAATCCACAACGAATTCCGCCGCGAATTCGTCGTGGCTACCAGAGCTCCTAATGTCAAAACTTAGCGCACAGGGATACGAAAACCAAGCTGTAGAGATGCAAGCCTACCTCTTCTCAATCAGAGACGATTCAAGCCTTTGCCTGGTTTCCAATTCTTTTCCAGACAATTGACTTTTTAAATCGAGTTCGGTAGGGTGAGGCAGAGTTTCTGCTGCGACTCAACCGTACTATGGTAACACGCTTGTGTTAGTTTATTCCTGGCCGATCTTGTCACGTGTCCGGTCCGGTCGGCCATTTTAGAACTCTACATACATATATATACGATCCTTCTATCAACTCCAAATGGGTTTTGGGGAAGGGAGATTTGTGCTAACGCTTGTCGTTATCGTCATTCTGATTGCTCTGATTTTTGATTTCATAAACGGATTTCATGATGCGGCCAATTCGATTGCCACAGTGGTTTCCACGCGTGTCTTGACCCCCAGGTTTGCAGTGATGTGGGCTGCATTTTTTAATTTTATCGCCGCTTTTGGTTTTGAGCCTCGTGTGGCCAAGACTATGGGTAGTGGGATGATTCAGCTCGGTGCGGTAAATGAGTATGTCATCCTTGCGGGTCTGATAGGAGCCATTGTGTGGGATCTCATTACCTGGTATTTTGCCCTGCCAACCAGTTCCTCTCATGCCTTGATTGGTGGCTACGCGGGGGCGGCTATAGCAAGAGCCGGATTTTCAGTGATCGTGCCCAATGGATGGATCAAAACTCTCTGTTTTATTGTCCTGTCACCCTTCATTGGAATGATCTTGGGTTTCGGCTTTATGGTGGCGGTGCTCTGGATTTTTCGAAACTCCACTCCGAGTTCCGTGGATAAATACTTTGGAAAACTTCAGTTGGTGTCTGCTGGTCTCTTCAGTTTGGGCCACGGAACCAGTGACGCCCAGAAGACGATGGGAATTATTGCAGGACTGCTCTACACTTCGGGTTATCTTTCAACATTCAGGATTCCGTTCTGGGTGATATTGCTCTGCCATGCAGCCATCGGCTTGGGCACAATGGCTGGGGGATGGCGCATTGTCAAAACCATGGGACAGAAAATTACCAAATTAAAGCCGGTGGGCGGGTTCTGCGCTGAAACGGCTGGAGCCATTACGCTGTTGGCTACCGCTATGGGGGGAATTCCGGTGAGCACGACTCACACGATTACGGGAGCGATTATGGGAGTCGGCGCCACTAAAAGACTTTCCGCGGTCCGATGGGGAATTGCCAATCGGATTGTGTGGGCTTGGGTCCTCACCATCCCTATTTCCGCTTTAATTTCAGCGCTGAGTTACTATCTAATCTCCCTTCTAATTCGTGCATGATTTGAATCTTTTACTTGGCTGCATAAACTTCGCGTGCATTTTGCTTTAGCCGGGGGTGTTGACCCTGGGCAGCCCCAACGTGGCCGGCTACAGCGCGGATTTCTGCAACTTAGCACTAGGATCGGCATCTAGAAACTCAGGCATTCTTCACTACAATGCCTTCAATCACATTAGCTACGTCTTCACATTTGTCCAAAGCTGCTTCCAGAGTTTCAAACAGCTCTTTCCACTTGATCAAAGAGATGGGATCGGTTTCTGTCTCGAATAGATTTCCCAATGCCACATGATAGATATGGTCAGCTTCGTCCTCCAGTCGATTGATTTCGATGCAGGCGTCTAACACCCTCTTGCCATCGTGTAGTTGATCGACTGCGGCCACTATGGCAGAAGTCGAACGTTGTAAGACCTGTGAAAGGTGGACCGCTGGTTCACGAACCTGATCAATTTTAAACAGCAAGATTCTCCTGGCAACCGCCTCGATGAGATCCATGACATCGTCGACTTTCGAAGCAAGATTGTGGATGTCTTCACGATCGATGGGAACAATGAAGGTTTTGTTCAACTTGGTCATTAGATCATGAACCATGCGATCGCCCTTGTGTTCGAGAGACTTGATATTGTTGGCGATATCAGAGCTATCTCCACTGCTCTCCAACATCTGCCTCAGAAGCTTTGAGGCCTCATGAGCATTCTCTGCCATAGCCGAAAACATATCGAAGAACTTCTCTTCCTTAGGAATAAGCTTAAACATAATCCTTCTCCTGATTGGATGTTAAGAGTCTATCAATGTCAGTGATTTCAAACAACGAAGTCTGAGGGTGTTGTTCCTAAAAGAGCGGAGTTATTTCATTCGACGCAAATCAGGCCTCTTAGCTTTTCTAGTCGATTCCGGCTAATTCCTTTGATGATCATTAGTTCCTCGACTCTCCGGAAAGGAGGGTTCTTTTTGCGATATTCTAGGATACTCCTGGCTGTTGATTCCCCGATGCCGGGTAAAGATTTCAATTCCTCCAGGGAAGCCTGATTGACGTTGATGCGAGAAAGATAAGTGCGAGAATCTTCCTTTACGGCTGAAGTCTTCTTCTCAGATAGCCTTTCTGACGGTATTGATGGATCCGACCTTGCCAATAAAGTCAATGCGGCTAAGAAAAAGCTACAAAAGGAGAGAATCTTGGAAAATGACTGAATCGTCATCGAATTAGAGGGGGTTTAGTTCATCATACTCAACATAGTTGGAAGGAACGGTCGCTCGAATCCGAATTAAAGGCAGAAACAACCATATCACGGTATGATGACTGGCGGCAAGAGACACAGAGTTGCTCGGTGCCCTACAGACTTGCGATTTCATTGACACAAAGTGAGAAATGGTGCTGGGGCCGGTCAACTGCGAGGTGCGTAGTATCCTTTGCGGGATTTAACTTTCAGATTCTTTCGTTCGGGCTCGATCTTTATGGAACGGAAAGTTCCGTCACGATTAGAATTGGATGAGCGGTAGGCCAAGGAGTACTGGCTTCTGAGCTCGGCGCCTATGTCCTGGAAACTCTGAGACAGGTCTTCGGCTTTGAAGGGGAAGAAAGCGCGGCCGCCTGTATCTTCGGCCAACTTCTTCAAAAGTTTGTCGGACTTGGGCGCCGTGATTCCAAAGAAGCCACTGGAATTGGTGCTAATGGAAAAAATGGCCACATCTGACTTCTGGGTCATTTCAAGCGTAGAGGTCACGGTTTCCAAGCTTAGATTATCATCCCCATCACTGATGAGGATGATAATTTTCCGGCCAGTTTCAGATTTCAATTTCTCCTGGCAGGCCAAGTAAATCGCATCCAGCATTTTGGTTCCACCACCAGGCCGGACTTGGCGAATGGCCTTGGCCAGAAGTTCTGGATTGTCCGAAAAATCCTGAATCAACTCGATTGCTGAATCAAAGGTAATCAGAAGAGCCTTATCCCTTTTGGGACGAAGAGTTCTGTACAGAAAATCGATCGCGGCTTCCTGTTCGAACTTAAACCGATCGCGGATGCTAGTACTCGTGTCGATCAGCAAGGCGATGGTCAAAGGCAGGTCGGTTTCACGGGAGAAATTGGTTATGTTTTGCGGCTTACTATCCTCGAAAAGCTTCAATTCCTTTTTGTCCAGATCTGTTACTAATTTGCCTTTGCGATCGGTTACGGTGAATAAGACATTAATCAAATCCACATTGATCACAAGGTCTTCCGGACTCTTTTCTGATTTTTGTGGCTTGGTATCGACGATAGTAGATTTGGGGGTCTGAACTTGGGCGAAAATCAATACTATGGAGACCGGAAACAGAAGCGAAAGGGCTATTAAGAAAACTTGAAATTTTGGGTGTTTCGAGAAATTCATTGCAAACCCTCAGTTCGTATTCATTTTTATCTTACCCGTTGGATTTTCACTGGTCAATCTTTCCTTAGGCCTGATTGCGTGACCTAGGCGATATGACTGCTTCTTTAGTCAATTGCGAAGACAAGCACAAGTTAGCCCGCTTCGCGAAATGTTACGAGAACCCCGTGCTCGTTTCAGGTTCCAAAAACTCGATGGAGGTTGAGCTCTCCGAAGCCCCCAAACCGGCATCGCGGAGCTCGGGCTCTCCAACATGCGTCAGCCGGGATATCAAGGGAGAAGCCTAGTTAGTAGCCTGCTATTTGGAGTAATTCTACAAAAGCAATCCCGCGATCGTGGCAGAAAGGAAATTGGCCAAAGTTCCCGCAATCATTGCCCTTATTCCCAGCGAAGCCAAATCATGACGTCGAGACGGGACCAAGGAACCAATACCACCCACTTGGATGGCGATGGAACCAAGATTGGCAAAACCGCACAGCGCAAAGGTCGAGATGACAAATGAGCGCGGATCCATGCTGGAGCTGATCTGGCCCAGTTGAAGGAAGGCCACAAGCTCATTCAGGACAAGACGAGTCCCCAACAGATTCCCAACCAGAAAAGAATCTTTCCAGCTAACTCCCATAGACCAGGCGATAGGCCGGAAAAGGACACCCAGAATCTGCTGGAGATTCTCGGGAAAATGATTCAGAACAACTCGGAGAAAACCTATTGAGTCGGGCAGACCAAGGGCAAAAGCTTCCAGCCGATGGTGGACAAAACCAAGGATCCCATTCGCCAGAGCAACCAGCGCAATAAAGGCAATGAGCATCCCTGCGACATTGATGGCGAGATGCAGACCTTCGGATGCCCCACGAGCAGCAGCGTCGACCAGATTGACATCGGTGCTTGGGATCTGAACTTGAACGTTTCCAGCCGTTTTGGGTGTTTCCGTTTCAGGAACCATAATCTTGGCCACCATGATGGCCCCTGGAGCTGTCATAACCACGGCTGTTAACAAATGCACCACGTCTACATGGGCCACCAAAACGTAGGCTGTCATGATTCCGCCTGACACATGGGCCATGCCTGCGGTCATCACGGTCATCAGTTCGGATCGGGTCAACTCCGATAGAAATGGTCGAATGGTCAAGGGCGCTTCGGCTTGCCCCATGAAAATACTGGCGGCCACTGAAACCGATTCGGCGCCGCTGGACCGCAGAGTCAGGCTCATCACTCTAGAAACCCGGTGAACGACGATTTGCATAATCCCCAAGTAATACAAAATGGCAAAAATCGAGGCGACAAAGATGATAGTTGGAAGAACTTGAAAGGCAATAACAAGCCCAACACCTCTTTCTGCCTTTTCATAACCCAATGGGCCGAAGACAAACTTCGAGCCCTCCGTTGAATAGGCAATCAAGTGATTGACAACCTCCCGCATAAAGGCGAAAAATCTTGCCATCAAGTTAAACTTCAGCAGTCCCAAACCCATTTGAATTCCAATCAGCTGCAGGATTCGACGGGGGACTAAAGAACTTATAGTGGCGATGCGTTTCGACAGAAGTCTCAGGAGTACGAGCTGAACGGCAATCACAGCGAAAAATGAAGGCAAGGAAAAAGGGAACCACTGGAAGAGACGGGACAACCACTCTCCCTTAAGGACAACTAAGGCCAGAATCAGCTGCAACGCAATCCCCCAGAAAACGGTTTTCCAACGGATGGCTTTTCGGTCCGACGAGAGAGCAAAAGCAACTCCGAGTAAGAGCACAAAGCCAATAAGGCTGTTCAGTCGCTCCATTGAAAGCTCGCAATCATTGAATGGATCACCTTTGAAGGCCGATGGGTCGCTGCAACATCAGCTTTAAGGTGACTTTTGACGGATATTGTTTTTGACGTATTCGATGATGGTTTCAGTTGAGGTACCAGGGGGGAAGACTTCCGAAATGCCCGACTCTTTGAGCGCAGGGATGTCTTGATCCGGGATGATGCCACCGGCAATGACCAGAATGTCATCAATTTCCTTTTGCCTTAAGAGCGCCATGATTCTCGGCAGAATCACGTTGTGCGCGCCTGAAAGTATCGACAGACCGATACAATCGACGTCCTCTTGCAGTGCCGTGTTCACGATCTGATCTGGCGTTTGGCGCAATCCCGTATAAATAACCTCCATCCCGGCATCGCGCAATGCGCGCACAATAATCTTGGCGCCGCGGTCATGTCCGTCCAAACCCGGCTTGGCAACCAAAACTCTAATTCCTCGTTTAGTCATTGTATTAGAATATCGGCTCCACGTAGGTTCCAAAAACGGAGCGAAGCACATCGCAGATCTCACCTAAGGTCGCGTATTCCTGGGCGCAGGTCATGATGTAAGGTACCAGATTGTCGGTGCTGGCCGCTGCCTTGCGCAGGGCTGACAACGAATCTTGAACCGCGCTCTGGTTTCGCGAAGCCTTTACCTGACGAAGTCGAGCCTTTTGCCGCTGGTCCACCTCGGTATCGATGTAAAGAGTCTCGATTGGGTATTCTTCTTTGCTGAGATACCCATTCACTCCGACTAAGATTTTCTCCTTCTCCTCCACAGCTTTTTGATACCGATAAGAAGCCTCTTGGATTTCCTTTTGTGGAAAGCCATTTTCAATGGCTGCAATCATTCCTCCCATCGCATCAATTCTTTCGAAATACTCCCAACAGCCCTGTTCCATTTGGAGAGTCAATTTCTCTAAGAAGTAAGAACCTGCCAAAGGATCAATCGTATTGGCCACACCACTTTCTGCTGCCAGAATTTGCTGAGTGCGCAAGGCGATCAAGACTGCTTTCTCTGTGGGCAACGCATAAGTCTCATCCATGGAATTTGTGTGCAGCGATTGAGTCCCACCCAGAATCGCAGCCAGCGCCTGGATCGTCGTTCTGATAATATTGTTAAATGGTTGTTGCGCGGTGAGTGAGCAGCCGGCTGTTTGGGCATGAAAGCGCAATGCCCAGGAACGCGGGTCCTTTGCTCCGAAGCGCTCCTTCATGACTCGATACCAAACTTTCCTCGCCGCCCTGTACTTGGCCACTTCTTCAAAGAGGTCATTGTGCGCATTGAAAAAAAAGGAAAGCCTCGGAGCAAACTGATCTACCTTGAGACCAGATTTGATGGCCGCTTCGACATATTCGATACCGTCACGCAAGGTAAAGGCTAATTCCTGTAATGCGGTCGATCCTGCCTCACGAATGTGGTATCCGCTGATTGAAATCGTGTTCCACCGCGGGACTGAGACGGATGCAAAATGGAAAATATCGGTGATGAGACGTATTGAAGGCTGTGGAGGAAAAATCCAGGTTTTTTGGGCAATGTACTCTTTCAGAATGTCATTTTGAATTGTCCCCGAAATCTTGGACAATTCAAAGCCCCGCTTTTGAGCGTTGACCAGGTACATCGACCAAATGATCGCCGCCGGAGCATTGGTTGTCATGGAAACCGTGATTTTTTCAAGATCGATTTCCCTAAACAAGGCCTCCATGTCCGCCAGAGAATCCATGGCAACGCCGCATCTTCCCACTTCGCCATCAGACATGGGATCGTCCGAATCAATCCCCATCAGGGTTGGCAGGTGAAAGGCAACGGAGAGTCCCGACTGGCCTTGCGAGAGCAGGTAGTGGAAACGTTGATTGGTGTCTTCGGCGGTGCCAAATCCACTAAACTGCCGCATGGTCCAGAGTTTGCCGCGATACATGGTCGGGTGGATGCCCCGGGTGTAAGGGGAATGTCCGGGATCCCCCAGGTCCTGAACATAATCAAATCCTTCGAGGTCGGCAGGAGTATATAGGTTCTTAATGGGCACGCCTGAAATGGTTGTGAAGCGAGAGAGTCGTTCAGAGGTTTCTGGCATACTTCCGCCTCGCGATCTTAGAGCATTTAAAGTCGGTTCATGTTCAACGGCAGTACTGAAAAAAGTCTAATGGACGCAGTTGAGACTGTCAATTTATGATTTCCAAGAATCCAGGATCACTCAGCGCTAGTTTTGAAAAACATTTGGAGCGACTTTGATGCGAGCGGTCATTCAACGAGTGGAAGAAGCATGGGTGCAAGTAGATGGCGAAACAGTGGGGAGCATAAGCAAGGGAGTGCTCGTCTATCTGGGGATTCAGAGAGGTGATGAGCTCTCAGATGCTGACTACCTATGCGAAAAAATCCTGAGCCTTAGAATCTTCGAGGATGAAGCAGGAAAGATGAACTTGTCCTTAAGGCAAGTTCAGGGGGAGGTAATGATTGTCTCTCAATTCACCTTGTATGGTGATTGCCGAAGGGGTAACCGTCCTTCTTTTTCACATGCCGCATCACCTGAAAAGGCTCAGATCTTATATCATCGTGTTGTCAACCGATGCAAAGAGAGCGGATTAGTCATACAGACTGGGAATTTTCGGAAAATGATGCGGGTGTATTCTGTGAATGATGGTCCTGTAACAATGCTTTTGGACAGTGAAAAACTCTTCTGAGAGGAAGAGACTTCACGGATTGGCAGGATTGGATTGACGTTCTGAGCTTGAGGTTACTTGCTCTCCTTGTAGCCCTCTAGACTTCCGTGGTCTTTGTAGAATTTTCCTGCATCGGTTAATTCTTTTGAACCATACTTAGTATGACAATAGGTGCAGGATTTCCCGGTCTTCTTAGCATCTACCGGTTTCGAAAAGTTCATCGAAGAAAACGAGACGAATGTGGCGGTTAGGAAAAACAGAATGAAGAAGAATTTTAGTGAGTTCAATTTAGCCAACCTCCTTGAACAAATTTTGTTCACAAACAGTAAGATTAATTTAAACGAACTGGGGTTGTATTGCAAGGAGAGAGGAACGCAAGAAATGAGCCGATGCAAGTTAGATAACGCGGCGCTGACAACGGCAAGAAGCCTGCCGTGCATCTGAGAGATTGAAGCGTTGTTGGGGTAATTTAATGCCAAAGACTAAAGACGGTGGAATTATCGATATGGCTACGATTCTACGCCTCAATAGGATACAAATGATAGGCAAGAAACGGTAATACTCTTGGACGTTGGGACATCTCAGGGAACGTCTTCGAAATGCAAAAAGAATATTTTCTGATTGCTAAAGAAAATGTCATGCTCACCGATAATCTAGTTGTCATAAACTGGCAGCAGAAGAAGAACACTCTTGGAGTTGGCGCTACGGGTGAGGTGAACAGGACATGAACGAGCGTATCTTGCTGGATCCGACAATAAAAAGTTTTGAGGCCCAAGATTTCGAAAATAAGTTGTTCGCCAAGGTCGTCGGTCAAGAACGCGCCGTTCGCAAAATCGCAAACCTATACCAGGTCTATTTATCAGGAATGGCTTCACCCGGCAGGCCGATTGGCAACCTCC